>NZ_JBNAZM010000094.1:0-4667 GCF_051195215.1 Arhodomonas sp. AD133
TATGCCGATGCCGACCTACAATGATTCATTAGGAAAAAACGTCGGCACTGTCGGAAAAAGGTTGACACATTCCGGGACGGCCCGCCATCGTCGGTGGCGCCGCTGTGATCGGGGCGCAAGCGCTGCCAGGCGGGGAAGAACTGCCACTGGCCGTCGCGCCACAACCGCCGGGCGGGCACGTGGCCGCCGAGGACTTTCACCCGCAGGTCCACCACCTGCTCGACGAGCAGGTAGTCGTCCACCGCCGGCGCACTGCGCTCGATCTCGATCCCCGCGCGCCCGGCGGCCACCGCCGTCCACAGCCACAGCGCGCACGCCAGCGTACGCACCACCAGTCCCTGGTGAACTCGTCTCATCCCTAAGTCTCGGTCGTTTGTCTCTCGTCCTGTGTCGCCCGGGTCGCCTGCCCTTACCTCGCTTACTCGGTGGTTGAGATCAGGCGACCGCTTGCCACCTTTCGATATTTACGGACTTCGAACCAGACCTTACAATACCGAAATCCGCATCAGCAAGAACGAGCTGTTCAACACACAGTACGCCCGAAAAAAAACCAAGCATCACGATTCAATCAATCGTCATCACTCCGGAGCCAACTGTTGACCTCTGAAGATAGACGAAATTTTTCTGGTGGAACATCGCGAGACGCCGAGTACGCTCCAAAAACAACTTCCCTAGCAACGGATAATAACGACACCTCCCGCCTAAGCCGCATCACCATATCCAGATGCTCTCGATCCGACTTCGCGAGCTCCCTTAGCGCAACAACAGCACGTGTGCACTCACCTTCTGAAGAATCCCTCGCCAGTTTTCCTGCTAACCTGTAACGATCCTCTATCCTGGACACCAAATCTAAAGATTTCACACTAAATCGCTCTTCGAGTGAATCTGCATACCCTGCCACATAGAATAGGAACATAAGAGCAACAGAAAAAAGCGCTCCTGCTAACGTAACCCAAAACCTCCTATGCATAATCACGCGTCCTCGGCATACATGCGGAATGATAAAGGATACATTCTCTCTTCCACTGCCTCCAAAGCTCGACACAAAGTCCCTTCTCGCCAATCGTCAGCGGCTGACACTTCATGTTCAAGGCGTCGCGGGTCTTCGGTCCGCATTTCTTTAGATCGTCGGGATAACCAGGGGGTGGCAACCAGGCTGGCGGCTTCGAAGCCATCAATCCGAGTGGATCAAAATGCCTCACGGGGTCGTTATTAGCATACACGTAAGTATTCAAACCACCACGTATACCAATGGGATCACTAGAGAAATAGCGACCTATTTCAGAATAGTAATACCGATAGTAGTTGTTATCGAGAACAGTCTCATAATCAAAAAACTGCCCGGGAAAGCGCAAGCTCCCTTGGGAGGAAACTTTAAATTCGCGCCCCTCGCCAAACGCCGCCCTTCCGAGCACTGAAGGGAGCTTAGCCCCATTAGCCTGAGCAATAACCCTAGGAGCACCAATGTGATCATTGTGATAGTAGTGCCGTTTCCCGCCGATTTCCGTCCACACCGGATCGGTGCCCCACGTGCTATTGGGCTTGAACCCATACCGCTGGATTAGGGTGCCGCTCTCGTCGTACTCGGCGATGAGCCCCTCATCGGCGTAGAGGAAGTAGGTGCGCTCGCCGTCGACGTCCTTCCATAATCGCCGCCCGAAGGGATCGTAGGCGTAGCGGGCGGTGAGGCCGTCGGGGCGCTCGAGGCGGGCGAGGCGGTTGTTGAGATTGTAGGCGTAGCGCGTAGTTTGGTCGCCATCGGTGCGCGTGATGGTGCTGCCGTTGGCGTCGTAGGTGAAGGTGACGTCGTCGTAGCCAAGCAGCTGGTTGGCGGCGTTGTAGCGCCACTCGCCCTCGGTATCGGCGCTGGTGAGCCGGTTGCCCGCCGGGTCGTAGGTGTAGTGCTCGTCAGCGAGGGTGGGGTTTTCCGCGTCGGTGAGTCGGTCGAGGCGGTCGTAGGTGTAGGCGTAGCGCCCGTGCTCGGTGGCCTTGACGGTGATGTTGCCAGCATCATTGTAGGTGTAGCGGTAGTCCATGATGGTGGCATCCGCCGGGTCCTCGCCGCGGATGCGCGTGGGGCGCAGGAAGCCATCGTAGGTGAAATGGCGCTCGCCGCCGCCGGGCAGCAGTACACGGCCGGGCTTGTGCCATTGGAACTGGTCGCGCACCAGGTGCGCCCCGTCGGGGAAGTCGATGCCGGTCAGAAGGCCCGCGTCGTTGTAGCGGAACCCGTAGCGATCGCCGCCGGGGTAGGTGAGCGCCTCTTTCTGGCCGTTGGCGGTGTAGGCGTAGCGAAAGGTCTTGGTGAACGGGCCGAAGTCGACGGTGGTGGCGGTGCGCCGGTCGAGGCGGTCGTAGGCATAGGTAGCGCTGGTGGTGCCGTTGTCGTATCCCGCGAGCTTGCCGGTGTCCGTGTACTCGAAGGTGGTCCGACGCGCCGGGGTGTCCGTCGCGGTGTCCGGGTAGTAGGCGGTGGCGGTACGCCGGCCGGCGGCATCGTAGCTGTGCACGGTGCGCTGGCCCTTGGCGTCGGTCTGGGTTTTGAGCTCGCCCGTGGGCGTGTAGGCGTAGCGCCAGGTCTCGCCGTCGGGCCAGACGGTGCGCGTCTTCTCGCCGCGGCGGTTGTAGGCGAAGCGCCGGATGACGACGCCACGCTGGTTGGTCACCGCGCGCAGGTTGTCGGCGTCGTCGTAGGCGTAGCGCACGGTGTGGCCCGTGGGATCCTCGATCACGACGCGCCGGCCCAGGGCGTCGTATGTGTAGCGGGTGGTGCGATCGGCGTTGTCGGTCACGCTGGTCCGGTTACCAGCAGCATCGTAGGTGTAATGTGTGGTCTCGGTGCGCCCTGCCGGCGTGGTGCGGGTGACTTCCACCTTCCGGCCGCGGCGGTCGTAGCGGTAGCGTTCCGTGTAGGTGGGGTATTCGATGCGTGCCAGACGCGTACGCCCGGCGTTCACCGCCTCGCCGCCGTAGTGATACGTGATGGTGTTGCCGAGACCATCAGTGAGTGTTTTGCGACGATTGCCGGCGGTGTATGTCAACCGTCGTTCCTGCCCGCTGGCATCGACGATGCGCCGCACCTGGCGGTTGGCGGCGTACGCCAGTCTCACCTCGCCGCCGGCGGGGTCAGTGATGCGGGTGAGCAGCCCGGCATCGTCGTAGTGATAGGTGGTCGTCCGGTTAGCCGCGTCGGTGACGCTCACGCGGTGGCCGGCGCCGTCGTAGGCCGTCTTGGTCGTGCGATCGAGCGGATCGGTCCTAGAGGTGCGGTTGCCGGCGGCGTCGAAGGTCCGGGTCCAGCGCTCGCCGCGGCGGTCGATGCGCACGCGGGCGTTGCCGAGGGCGTCGAAGTCGCGGTAGCGCGTGGTGTGGCCTTCGGGGTCGGTGCGGGACGTGACGTTGCCGTAGTCGTCATACGTCGTGGTGGTCACGGCCTCGGCGGTGTGGGCGTCGCCGACGAGGCGCCGGCGAACAAGCTGGCCGTGGGCGTCGTAGGCGAATTCGGTCACCCGCTCGGCGTCGGTACCGACGGCCTCGACGCGGCGGACGAGATTGCCGTGGTCGTCATATTCGTTGCGGGTGACGATGCCGCGCTCGTCGACGTGACGGGTGACCTGGGCGTAGTCGTTGTAGCGAAAGCGCTCGGTGCTCTCGTCCGGGTGGACGATGCGGATGGGGTTGCGCCAGCGGTCGTAGTCGGTGCGGGTGGTATGCCCGTTGGCGTCCTGCTTGGTGCGGCCGTGCTCGCCGTAGTCGTAGCCGGCGACTTCCTCGCCGTTGACCAGGCGCTTGACCACCCGGCCGTCGTGGTCGAGCACCACCTGCGTGATTTGGCCGCCTTCCCGGGTCGCGCGCATGTAGCGCTTGCCCTGGCGGTCCCAGGTGTAGCGAAAGCTCTTGCGCACGCCGTGGGCATCGGCGATGGCGGCGAGGTAGGCCTTGCTCGGCGTCTGCATCACCGTGCAGCCGCCGTTCCACTGCCAGCCGCTCTGACCGACCTGGCCGCTGGCGCCGTCCCACTCCCACTGCTCGGTCTCGGCGTTCCAGCGCCACTGCCCGTCCGGGACCACCCAGGTACCGTCGCCGGTGGGCACGCACTGCTGGCCACCGCCAGTCTGCTTGTGGCGGAACTCGGTGACGCGGTCGTCCGGATCGGTACGGCTGGTGAGCACGCGCTCGTCGCCGAGGGTGTCGTAGGTGTAGCGCCAGTCCTCGCCGCGCACGTCGGTCACGCGCACGAGCGCGCCGTCGGCATCGTAATGGTAGGTGACGGTGCGGCCGGTGCGGTCGGTGAGCCGGGCAATACGGCCTTCGCCGTCGTAGTCGACGGTGAAGGCGGTCTGGCCGTGATGGTCGAGCACACGCTCCAGGCGCCCGCCGGCGCCGCGCTCCAGGGTGACGGTGACGTCGTTGCGATCGCCGTAGGCGGTGGCATAGCCGTCGGCGTCGTAGCGGATCCAGTTGCCGCGGCGATCCGTCCACCGGTAGCCGCTGTCGGTCTCGACGATGCGCCGGCGCTCGTCGAAGACATAGGTGGGGGTCTCCGCGCCGGCATCGCGCTCGTACTCGTAGCGCCCGCGAAAGAGCGAGGACCCTGAGTGTCAACGTCACACCCGACAGTAGCCGAAGAGGAACGTGTGTAACATCTGGGCACTGACTTAGGAGCG
>NZ_JBNAZM010000095.1:0-4556 GCF_051195215.1 Arhodomonas sp. AD133
GACAACGTCGCCCGCTCCATGGAGCAGGGCTACGAGCTCACCGAGACCTGCGTCGGCGAGAGCGAGCGCAGCGGCGAGGCACTCACCCACATCCACGAGGGCGTGGCGGGCATCAGCGACATGACCCACCAGGTCGCCTCCGCCACCGAGGAGCAGACCGCCGTGACCGAGGACGTCAACCGCAACATCACCTCGATCTCGGATCTCAGCCGACAGACCGCCGAGACCGCACAGACCTGCCGCCAGGAGTGCGAACGCATGCAGGGTCTCGCCCGCGAGCTCGGCGAGCTCATGGGACGCTTCCGGGCGTGACCCCGGCAGCGTCCATCACGGGGCGGGCCTCACCGGCCCGCCCCCGCCCTTCTCTCCAGCTCGAAGGCGGTCGCCTTCTTGACGGTACGCAGCGTGAAACTCGAATGAATGCGTGCTACTCCGGGCATACGCGAGAGGTATTGCGTATGCACGCGCTCGTAGTCCTGTAGATCCCGCACAGCAACCTTGACCACATAGTCCGACTCGCCGGACATGAGGTAGCACTCCATCACGTCGGGGCATTCCGCCACCGCCGCCTCGAAGGCTGCCATGTCGTCCTGGTTCTGACGCGCCAGCGTCACCTGCACGAATACCGTGGTGCCCCGCCCCGCCGCCGACGGTGTCAACAGCGCCACGTAGCCGGAGATCACCCCGCCCTCCTCCAGGCGCGCCACGCGCCGCGAGCATGCCGACGGCGAAAGGTGCACACGCTCAGCGAGCTGCTGGTTGGTGATGCGCCCGTTCTCCTGGAGCACGCTCAGGATGCGGCGGTCAAGCGCGTCCAGTTCGCTCGGTTGCAGATTCTTCGACATAAGACCCACTATAACGACAAAGTTTGCGCATTCTCCCGGTACCAAGCGAGAAATCGCAACAACTTTGCCCGCTGACCGCGCTAGCCTGCCCGGCAGTCTAACGAGAAGGCCTGGGGAGGCAATCATGCGAATCGGCGTACCCAAAGAGATCAAAAGCCAGGAACACCGCGTCGGACTGACGCCGGACGGCGTGCGCGAGCTGGTCGGTCGCGGCCACGAAGTGATGGTGGAAACCCAGGCGGGTGCCGGCATCGAGGCGAGCGACGCCGAATACCAGGCTGCGGGCGCGCAAATCCTGCCCGACGCGGCGGCGGTGTTCGCGGAATCGAAGCTGATCGTCAAGGTCAAGGAACCCCAGGCCGAGGAGCGCGCCCGTCTCACTCCGGAGCACGTCCTGTTCACGTACCTCCACCTCGCGCCCGACACCGCGCAGACGCAGGATCTGATCGCTTCCGGCGCGACCTGCATCGCCTACGAAACCATCACGGACGAAAATGGCGGACTACCGCTGCTCCGGCCGATGTCCCAGGTGGCGGGGCGCCTGTCCATCCAGGCGGGCGCGCAGGCGCTGGAGCGTGAGAACCGTGGGCGTGGCCTGCTGCTCGGCGGTGTGCCCGGCGTCGCGCCGGCGCGGCTCGCCGTCATCGGCGGCGGCGTCGTCGGCGAGAATGCCATCGAAATGGCGCTGGGCATGGGGGCGGACGTCACCGTGCTTGACCGCAGCCCCGCGGTGCTGGAGCGCCTGTCCCACCGCTTCGGCTCCGCGCTCAAGACGGTCTACTCCACCGACAGCAGCCTCGAGGAAACCGTGCTGGCGAGTGACGCGGTCGTAGGCGCGGTGCTGGTCGCGGGCGCCGACGCACCGAAGCTCGTCACTCGCGAGATGGTCTCCGGGATGAAAAACGGCGCCGTGCTCGTGGACGTCGCTATCGATCAGGGCGGCTGCTTCGAAACCAGCAAGGCCACGACCCATGCGGAGCCGACGTACACCGTGGACGGCGTCGTGCACTACTGCGTGGCCAACATGCCCGGCGCAGTGCCGCGCACCTCCACCTTCGCGCTGACCAACGCGACCCTGCCCTACGTCATCCGTCTCGCCGAGCAGGGCTGGCGCCGCGCACTGGCCGACGATCCACAGTTCCGCGACGGCCTCAACGTGGCCGACGGCAAAGTCACCTGCGCTCCCGTGGCCGAAAGCCAGAGCCTCGAATACGTGCCGGCGGAGACGGTGCTCGGTCTCTGAACCAGCAATAGCCCCCTGACCGGCTCGTCACCGGCGGGCCGGTCGGTATCCTGCGCCGGCGGTCCGGCGCCCCTCGTCCGACAGCCTCCAACGACCCGACCCCCGCATCTCATGCCGCCAACATCGCCGTAGACGCGCACGGCATTCGTGCCCATGCTTGTGCGTCCCATCCGATCGAGAATGTACGCCGGCGTGCCCGACTCGTCCGGCACGAACGACGCACATCTTTCCGACGGATCGGACACGCCGCATCTCGAACCATGGACAGGACGGAACAACGAACCATGACTGATGACCTCGTTCTCTATACGAACCCTCAGTCCCGCGGGCGCATCGCGCGCTGGATGCTGGAGGAGATCGGTGCGCCCTATCGGACCGAAATCCTGGACTACGGCACGAACATGAAGTCGCCGGACTACCTGGCGATCAACCCGATGGGCAAGGTACCCGCGATCAAGCACGGCAATCAGGTGGTCACCGAATGCGCGGCGATCTGCGCGTACTGCGCCGACACCTTTCCGGAAGCGGGGCTCGCTCCGACACAGGAAGAGCGCGGGGCCTACTACCGCTGGCTGTTCTTCGTGGCAGGTCCCCTGGAAGCCGCGATTGCCGATGCCCGCGTCCTGGAAGTCGAGCCCAGAGAAGAACAATACCGAATGGTGGGCTACGGCAGTTATGCCGCTGTCATGGACGCGCTGACCGGGCTTTTCAGGAACAATCAGTACGTTGCCGGTGACCGCTTCACGGCGGCAGACGTCTACGTGGGGGCGCAGATAAGCTGGGGCCTGGGCTTCGGTACCATCGAGAAACGCCCGGAGCTCGAAGCATACGCCGAACGTGTGGGTGAGCGTGACGCATTCAAGCGTGCTGCGGATCTGGACAATGCCCTAGTAGAGACGTGACGCCAACGGTGGCGGCGCCGTGAACGGCCCGCTGCCGGGCACCTCACTGTGCCCGGCAGGTGGGCCCCCGGCACTGGAGGCGGAGGCAGATGCCAATGCGGCGCGTATCGGCACCGGCGCGACTATGCGCCTCATCCAATCCTTCAACCGATTCAAGGAGCGTCCGTGCGGTCATTCCGCACTTCTCCTGTCAGTCACTGCCACCATCTCCAGCGCCTTCAGAAGCACTTCCGACTTCTTCAGGATGGCCCCCATAACTGGCCGACACGGACTCGATATCACCGGTGTCAAATCCGGGATCGCCTCCGAAGTGTTCGTCTGCAATCTCGCGGCGCATGGAGTCATAGTCACAATGCTCGCCCGCCTCTTGGTGATGCTGATCGAACGACAGCCTATCGGAAAACATCGCGATCCCATAGCACGCATAGGCAGCCTTGAGACCGTGCCGCTCGATCGTTCTTTCTATCTGAGTCGGCGTGTAAGCTCCCCTTTTCCCGTAGTCCCTGGCCAACAGCCCGGGAAGGCGCCTGACATATGACTTGATCGCCCGCCTTTTCCTGAACGCCTCGATCCTTGTCTTCATCTTCACTTGATATGCTGAACACGGCAGGGTCGACTTGGGCACCATGGTGACGAAGCAGAACTCCGGACTCCTCAGAGAGAACCCTACGACGGTTTTCGGGAATCCGTCTCATCATCACCCGTATTGGGACCGCGGAGCTGTGCGATACATAGAGTATAAGGCACATTAATCGTAGAAGCTGTAGGCGACACCTTCTGGCTGCAAGCGCAACAACACGTCCGTGTATTTTTCTTTAAGAAAAAAAGCCCCAAATGAAACGATGACCAACAAGATCATAACCAGGGAAGGCACCAACTCAAACCCATTAAGACCTTGCCCCGCGCCAAGCACTATCGCACCGAGCAAACTGAAGCCACCGATGGCTCTCAAAACAAACCCAGCAAATGGTCTAGTATAGAGAAGCAAATAAAAAACGACACTCTTCACTTTCACTCTCCTGTCCTTTGTCTCACGAAATCCCTTACGCGATGAGCGCAACCCCGGCGCAGCATGTTGCGCGGTTATTTTTCAGCCATACGCTGTTGCTACACACCTCCACATACAGCACCAACATAAAAAATGGAGCGAAGCAGGGAATCCACCATCGAAAGAGCACGAATCGTTACTCGCCAATACCAGAATTGGTCACCATACGCCAGTCAGCGCACAGTCATTCGCCGGTATTTCTGAGAACCCTGCTTGCTATCGGACGTGATTACGGCGGGTTTGCATCGATAATCCCTTCCCTGTGCAGGCAACCTTCTTCACGCGACGCCGCCTTCCATGTCACGTATTTGAGCGCGATATTGCACCAAGCGAATACTCGGACGCAAGTGTCGCCCATTAATGCACTGCAGTGTACCGTCCCGAAAGCACGCGGCGGTCGCTAGCTCCTCTGCGGTAACCGCAGGAAAGAAGGCGCGTAGTTGTCAGGTCTCGTCTGATTGTATTCCTGTCAACAGCTACCCCCTTTTCCAAGCCAGGCAGGCCTTGCGAGACTGCCT
>NZ_JBNAZM010000096.1:0-4408 GCF_051195215.1 Arhodomonas sp. AD133
GCACCGAGGTGACCGCCTCGCTGGCGTTCGGGACGTCCACGGTCACCGACGAGGACGGCCACTACCGCCTCGAGTACACCATGGGCCCCTGCCCGGGGATCTACATCCAGCACCGCGTCATGATCACCGCGGTGCTGCGCTTCGCCGACTTCAGCCCCAAGGCGGCCGGCGGCGGGGGCATCTACCACCACTCCCGCCCCTCGTTCGACAGCTGCAACGGCCTGGCGGACTACCCGCCGGGGCCGGGGCTGATCGGCATGGCGGCGTGGATGGAAGCCCGCGGCATCGTCCAGAGCCAGAGCACGGTCAACGTCGAAGGCGACATGGGCGTGGCCGCGTTCATCGCCAGCGGCGCCGGGCGGCTGGTCAACGAAGTGCCGGGGACGCTGCCGCTGGCCGAGCCCGCGCTCGCCGGCCCCATCCCCCAGGGGCCGAGCGCGCGCAGCTACCTCGCGCCCGATTTCAGCCCGCGGCTGCTCGCCGAGCTCGACCTCGACGGCGACGGCCTGCCCCATGGCGAGGACGACGACGAGCACGCGCGGCTCATCGCCAACCCTGACTACAGTCCCGACAACGGCGAGCCCGAGCAGGTGGTGGCGGTGTGGTTCGGCGCGCCGCCGCAGCCGGACACCGAGCCCGACCTCACCCGGCGGCCCGACCGCCTGCCCGACCTCACCCACCAGGGGCTGGTCAAGCAGCTCTCCGCCGCCGACCTCGCCGACACCGACCTCTACATCGTGCGCGCGTCCAACGGGCAGCTGCTCATGGCCCGCGAAGGGCTCACCGAAGAAGAGCTCTACCACGCCAGCGGCCGCCTCGAAGACGGCGAGAGCGGCTTCTACTACCGCGCGCTGCTGCGCGGGCCACGGGCGGTGGACCAGTCCACCGGGCTGCTTGGCGACTGGCAGGCGGCCACCCAGGCCGACCCGGCGCTGCACGACGTCAAAGCCGACCACCTGCGCATGGGCGAGCGGGTGACCGTCGTGGCCATCAACCGCCCCAGCGGCTACATCGGCACCACCACCGCCACCGTGAAGCTGCCCGACGCCGGGGGCGGGCGCATCGACTTCCCCATCGACGCCATCCGGCTGCGGCCGCCGAACCTCAAGGTCGACGTGCGCCGCGCCTACGACGTCGAGGCGGGGCTGACCGCCGGCGAGGAGCGCGAGCACCGCGTCGGCTTCGAAGGCGCCGGACTCGCCAGCGACCGCCAGCTCGTGGTCACCACCGAATGGCTCGACCACGACGGCAGCGCCATCCCCGCGGCGATCCCGGCATACACCGCGCGGCTGGCGAAAGTGGTCGCCCCCGAGCAGCTTGGCCCGGCGAGCGCGAGCGGGCAGGTGGCGCACTTCCCGGTGGAGCCGGGGCGGCACCTGCAGCTCATCCAGCTGCCCCAGGACGGCCCGCTCGACGCCCAGCACTACTACCTCCACGTCGTCGGCGAGCCGCCGAGCGGCCACCCCGACTTCCAGAGCACCGGCGCCGGCGAGGGGCCGCTCGCCTACCGGCCCGCCAATGCCGTGCCGATCCAGGTCGCGCTCTACGACGAACCCGCCAGCCGGGCGCGGTCGAACGCGCTCGCGCGCGAACAGCGCGCCGACCCCAACGCCGACCTCCCCGACGACGCCCAGCCCGCCTACGCCTGGGTCTACCGTCCGGAGATGCAGTTCTCCGTGTTCGACCTCCAGCCCCAGCGCCTCGAGCAGGGCAGTGAGGGGGACGGCACGCTCGAGGTCATCGACCTCACCGGCGACCAGGGCGACACCCCGTTGGTCGACCCGCTGGACCCGCTGCGGCTGATCGCCAGCCTCCGCGGCAGCGAGTTCGCGCCGCTGGAAGCCCTCGGCCCCGGCCACGAGCTGGTCTTCTCGGTGGGGGCGGAAGAGGTCACCGCCCACGCCAACGGTGCCGGCGAATGGGTGTTCGACGACACCGCCCACCTCGCCGAGCTGAGCACCGACGATCTCCTCGCCGTGCGGCTCTACGACGCCAACGACACCGAGAACGTGCTCTGGGAGTTCGCCTTTGGGCTCAAGCCGATTGGTACCCCCCGTCGCCTCTCGGTCTCGGCCGACGACCCTGCCATCGAGGTGACCGCGCTATTGCCCGGTATGCACGGCGACGCTGCCTCCGATGCGCCGAGCGACGTGACGCTGCAGTGGTTCGTCGACGGCGACGGTGGTGAATTCGCGCAGGATGTCACGACCACCGGATCGGGCGTCAGCCAGAACGTCCTGGAACTCCCCCGCGAAGCCGGCAAGGTGTACGCCGTCGGCGTCAAGGTCGTCGAGTCCACCAGCGCGCGCTATCCCGTTGGCACCAGGGCGATCATCGGCCGCTATCGCGTCATCCCGGGCGCCCCCGCCCGTGTCGACCTGGGTTGGAACCGTGCCGTGCTGCCTGCCGACGACACCAGCACCGTCGCCATCACGGCCTCGGTGTACGACGCCCACGATAACGCCGTCACCGACGGCACCCAGGTCGCCTGGGAGATCGATGGCGATGCCGATATTGCCGTGGCCGAGCCGGAGACCGGCACGGCGGATGGCAAGGTGTCCACGACCATTAGCAGCGGGCAACTGGTGGGCAGCTTCGACATCGAAGTCGTCGCCGGTGACGAAGCGCTCGGCGAGCTCGAGGTCAACACCACGGCGTTGGGCATCAACGCCACGACCAGCACGGACGTGCTGACCGTGGGCAGCGCCGAGACCGCTGAGCTGACCGTGACCGCGGGTGATGCCGCCGATGGCACGCCCGTTCGCTGGTTCAGCACACGCGGCGAGATCAGCGGCACGACGACCCTTGCCAACGGCGAAGCGACCGCCACGCTCCGGCCCGCAGAGGGGCCGGGTACCGGGGAGGTCATCGTCTCCGTGGCCGGCGAGCAGGCCGTCGTTCCCATCGAGCACAAGGGGACCGGGCCGGTCTGGGCCACGCTCTCGCGGGCGGCCGTCGTCGGCGACGCGACCACCGACGGTTACGTCGACATCGAGCAGGCCGACGGCAGCACCAAAAGCTACCGCTACCACACCTCGACCCAGTTAGAGCTCCACGGCGAACCCGGCGAGACGTTGGAGCTCGCGCTCGGCACCCCCAACCGACCGAATGCCGCCCCGGCGGTGCATTTTCCATTACGAGCCCTAAACGACTCGGCCGGCGGAATGCATCCCGGTTCGCCGAGCGCCGATGGCACGCACACCGCGGCCGTCGTCGGCGATGTCAGCATCGATGACATGGGGCTGCACTTCGACGGGGGCCATCTCAACGTCCCCGCGCAGGCCGACCTCGCCATCGAGGACGGCCTGTTCGTCAACATGAATGTGCGCCTGGACCCCGGGGCCGACGCGTCGGTGGGTGATCCGGACGATTGGACAGGCGCCACGCTCATCCGCCAGGGCAGCGAGGCCAACTTTACCTACCGCCTACGGCTGGTGCGCGAGAGTGGCCAGACGTTCGTGCAGGCGGACGTGACCACCAACGCCGGCAGCGACAGCCTGCGTCACACCCAACCCCTCGAGGCCGAGCGACTCTACAAGATCGGCTTCCGGTTCACGGGTGATCGGGTGAGCCTGCAGGTCGAGGGCGGGGCAGGCACGGAGCAGCCAGAGATTCAAACCGCGCCGTTTGCCGGGCGCTTCGTCGTCGCCGACTCCCGGCTGGTCGTCGGCCGCGCCTTGCGCGGATCGCTGAGTCATCTGCGCATTGGCGAGGAGAGCAGCGAGACGAGCCTGCTGAGTCTCGGCGGCGCAGGCGAGACGGCCGGAAGCGTCACCTTCGACAGCAGCGGCAAGGCCGCCGTCGGGCTGCAGTCGTTGGGGCGGTTCCAGGGTGGCGCCCAGAACGTTGGCATCACCTACCAGCGTCCGGGGCAGACGACCGCTGGCTACCAGCCCCTAGAGCTCGAGCGCGACGACGGCAACTGGCTCATCGACGCCGTCATCTCCCGTGCCGATGCGCGGATGACGCCTATGGAGCGCCGCCACTTCAGGGGCCGGGGCGCGACCGTCACCGACACAACGACCTCGGGCTGGTTCTCGAGCCTGGTCGACAGCATCGCCGAGGCGGCTGATACCGTCATCGACGTCGCGAAAACAGGCGCGCAACTGGTCTCCATCGTCACCGGCATCGACGACTTCGTGGTGCTCGCCGACACGCTGATGAGTCTCGCGCGCGGGGCGACCGACGAAATCTCCTACGTCGAAGTCACCTTCGCCGCCGTCGGCGCGACGCTGACGATCACCACCGTGGTGTCGGCGGGGAGTCTCGGGCCAATTGCGTTGCCACTGCGTCAAAGTCTGGGCGTCCTGAAAGGGGCGATACGCGGCCTGCGTACGGCCGGGCCAAGCCGAATATATGCGCTGGCCAAAGGATTCGGGATTCTTTTTAAAGATATCCTGAACAATCC
>NZ_JBNAZM010000097.1:0-4391 GCF_051195215.1 Arhodomonas sp. AD133
CGGGTCACGTCAAGCGAGCGCAACGCCGCCACCGGGCCGCTGTGGCGCTCCCTTCGGGCCGGACTGTGCGCCGATGGTTCTGCGTTGCTCGCCGCTCATGTAGCCCGGCTACACCGCGCGACTCGCGCCTTGCCCATCGGCGCACAGTCCGGCTGACGTATGACAATACCTCTGAGAAGATTAGTATCCTCGAGACGGGCTATGCGTACCCGGCCTACGGGCGTCCCGTCAGCTAAGAATAAGGAAGCCATCCGGTTGAGCGCCCGCCTGGAAGGCAAGAATGACGGACCCCGTCCATGAATGAATATCCATGCAGGGGTCGATAGAGACGCACCAGCACTGCCCCGGACTTGCTAATGCCCCAACAAGCGGCCGCGGAGCAACCGGGGGCGAACCGGCACGGGCACCTGAGGCAATCCGCGGCAGAGCCCCCTGGACAGGTCGAATCAAGGGAACTGCGAGATGACGATGAACAATTCCGCACTGGAAGCCATTCTCCGGAATCAGATGTCCGATGCCGATCCGGAGGAAACCCGCGAATGGCTCGAGGCGCTGATGTCGGTCGTCGAGAACGCCGGGGGCGAACGCGCCGAGTTCCTTCTGGGGCGGCTCCAGGAGTTGGCCCCGCGGCTGGGCCTGACCACGACCGCGGCGCTGACTACGCCTTACTGCAACACCATTCCCCTGGAGGCCCAGACGCCCTATCCCGGCGATCTCCGTCTGGAAGCCCGTCTCGGTGCCCTCATCCGCTGGAATGCTCTCGCGATGGTAGTGCGTGCGAATCGTGCCGCCCCGGAGCTCGGTGGCCATATCGCCAGCTACGCCTCGGCGGCCGATCTCTTCGAAGTCGGGTTCAATCACTTCTTCCGGGGCGACGACGGTAGCGGCAACGGCGATCTCGTCTTTCTCCAGCCCCACTCCTCGCCGGGCGTATACGCCCGGGCCTACCTGGAGGGGCGCCTGTCGGAGACGCACCTGGATCACTACCGGCGTGAAACCGGCGGCGACGGTCTGTCTTCCTACGCTCACCCGTGGCTCATGCCGCGCTTCTGGCAGTTCCCCACCGGCTCGATGGGCCTGGGCCCGCTCCAGGCCATCTACCAGGCCCGCTTTCTGCGCTACATGGAACACCGCGGATTGCGCACCGGCGCCGAGCGACATGTCTGGGGCATATTCGGCGACGGCGAGATGGACGAGCCGGAATCGGTGGCCGCCCTGGGGCTCGCCGCTCGGGAAGGTCTCGACAATCTCACTTTCGTCATCAACTGCAACCTCCAACGCCTGGACGGGCCGGTGCGCGGCAACGGCCAGATCATCCAGGAGCTGGAGGGGCTGTTCCGCGGCGCGGGCTGGAACGTTATCAAGGTGCTGTGGGGCTCCGACTGGGATCCACTGTTCGCGCGTGACGACGACGGTCGCCTGCTGGCACGCCTGCATGCCACCGTGGACGGCGAGTTTCAAACCCTCGCCGCCACCGATGGGCGTTTCAACCGCGAGCACTTCTTCTCCCAGGATCCGGCGCTGCAGCAACTGGTCGCACACCTGGGAGATGACGAAATCGACGCCCTGCGACGCGGCGGCCACGATCCGGTGAAAATCCATGCCGCCTACCACGCTGCCCGGCATCACACCGGCCAGCCCACGGTGGTACTAGCCCAGACCAAAAAGGGCTTCGGCATGGGTCACTGGGGCCAGGGGCGAATGATTAGTCACCAGCAGAAGAAGCTCGACGACGAAGCCCTGCTCGCCTTCCGCGATCGGTTCGACCTGCCCCTCGACGATGACGACGTGCGCGCACTCCGATATTACCGTCCCGCGGAGAACAGCGCGGAACTGCGCTACCTCCACGAACGGCGGCAGGCGCTGCGCGGGTACGTACCGGCCCGCCGCGCCGAAGGCCCCGCGATACGAATTCCGCCACTGCCGGAGTATGCACGCTTCGCGCTGGAGGCGGAGGGCAAGGAGATGTCCACGACGATGGCCTGGGCCCGCCTGCTCAGCCAGCTCCTGCGCAAGCCCGATATCGGTCCGCGTCTGGTACCCATCGTCGCCGACGAGGCGCGAACGTTCGGCATCACCAATCTCTTCCGCCAGATCGGCATTTACTCCCCGATGGGGCAGCTCTACGAGCCGGAGGATGCGGGCTCGATCCTCGCCTACCGGGAAGACCGGCGCGGCCAGATGCTCGAAGAGGGGATCACCGAAGCGGGGGCTCTGGCCTCCTGGATCGCCGCCGGTACGGCGTACTCCACCAGTGGCGAGCCGCTGCTGCCAATGTACGTCTACTACTCGATGTTCGGCTTCCAGCGTGTGGGCGACCTCATGTGGGCCGCCGCCGAGCAGCGCACCCGCGGCTTTCTCATCGGCGCCACGTCCGGCCGGACCACGCTCTCCGGCGAGGGGCTGCAGCACCAGGACGGCAGCAGCCACGTCTACATGGCCACGATTCCGAACTGCCGCAGCTACGACCCGGCCTACGCCTACGAAGTGGCGGTCATCATGGACGAAGGGCTGCGAGCCATGCTCGAGCGCGGCGAAGACGTCTTCTACTACCTCACCGTGGTGAACGAGAAAATCGCGCAACCGAGTCTGCCTGAACATGTCCGCCGGGCGGATATCCTCGCCGGCCTGTACCGGCTGGATACGCAGTCCGCGGGCGATGACGCCTACCCGCGGGTGCGGCTGCTGGGTTCCGGAGCCCTGCTGCCCGAGACCCTGGCGGCGGCGGAACGCCTCAGCGAGCGCTGGAACGTGCACGCCGAGGTATGGAGCGCGACCAGCTATAGCGAGCTCGAGCGGGACGCCCGCGCAAGCCAGCGTGCCCGGCGGCACGGTGAGGTGGATGCGTCCCACACAAGCCATCTCGGCCGCTGTCTGCCCGGCACCGATCCCGTGATTGCCGTCAGTGACTACGTCCGCGCGTGGCCGCAGCTCATCGCCGCCTACCTCGACGCCCCCATGGTCTGCCTTGGTACCGATGGCTTCGGGCGTTCGGATACACGCGAGTGCCTGCGCGAATACTTCGAAATCGAGCGCGCGCACATCATCCTGGCGGCCCTGCATGCGCTGGTCGAACAGGGTCGAATACCCCCTGAACGTCTCGCCGCCGCACGCCGGGAATACGGCACCGACCGAACAGCAGCCGGACAGACCGGCGCCAGCGGCGGGGGCGCCTGATCCGTGCGTCACCGACCGTGGCTTGTTAAAGTCAATGGTCCGCAACAAGCGCACGCATAGGTGAGCCATGGCCCACAAGCGCCTGCCCCTGCTGGTCGAGCCCGAAACCCTGGCCGAATCCCTGAACACACCGGGGCTATTGATCGTCGATCTCTCCGCCGAGGACGATTTCATCCGCGCCCATATTCCCGGCGCCGTGCACCTGCAGTATCGGGATCTCCTGCGCCAGGAAGGTGACGCCAAGGGCCTGCTCGCGCAGCCCGAGGATCTCTCGCGCGTGCTCTCGACCGTCGGCATGCGCTCGGACCGCCACGTGGTCGCTTACGACAACGAGGGCAACGGCCGCGCGAGCCGCCTGCTGTGGACCCTGGAAGCCCTCGGCCACTACGACACGTCCCTGCTCGACGGCGGCATGCGTGCCTGGCTCGCCGGCGGTCATCCCACCGAGAGCGGGCCCGTCGAGGTGGAATCCAGCGAGTACCACGCCACCCTGGCGCACCCGGAGGTCGTGGCGGACAAGGACTACGTCCGCGAGCACCTGGACGACGACAACGTCACCGTCCTGGACGCCCGCTCGCCGGCGGAATATCGCGGCGAGGACGTCCGTGCCGCCCGCGGCGGCCATATCCCCGGCGCCGTCAACCTGGAGTGGACCGAGGTCATGAACCCGGGCACCGAGGGCCGTCTGCACCCGCCGGAGACATTGCGCACGCTGCTCAAGCAGCGCGGCATCACCCCGGACCACGAGATCATCACCCACTGCCAGACCCATCACCGCTCCGCACTCACGTTCTTCGTGATGCGCTACCTCGGCTACCCCAGCATCCGCGGCTACGACGGCTCCTGGTCCGAATGGGGCAACGATCCGACCCTGCCGGTGGAAACCGGCGGTGAGTAGGTGATGCGCGGCGGAGCCGCGTAAAAGTGACAAGTTCAAAGTGGCACGTTGAACGTGCCGGGCCGGCGCCGCTCCGGCTCGGTACTTGCTGCTTCGAACCCGGCACTTGGGCAGGAAGACCAACCACGGAGACACAAAGAAAACACGAAAGCGCGCTAAGTGTCGGGTCCCGGATGATTCCGTGGCCTTTTGTGAAATAGATCGGGCCTGTCAGCGTACCAGTGTTTCATCGCCTGCATGGGCGCGATATGGCCGAGCGCTTTCTGGGGCAAATGGTGATTGTAGAGCCAGACGTAGCGCGTGAGCGTGGCCTGGA
>NZ_JBNAZM010000098.1:0-4077 GCF_051195215.1 Arhodomonas sp. AD133
ATAGCGTAAGTTGTGCCAAAAATCCAAGCCGCCTACCAGCGGATCAATAACTTATCGCTGTGGCTGTGGAACTTGGGGGCGACGGGCTTGTGCTCCACACCTCTGGGCACCACGAACATCTCCCCCGAGGCTATTTCGACACGCCCGTCACGGAACTCGATGACCATTTCCCCGTCCAGAACCACGAACACCTCGTCGATGCCGTCGTGCTTGTGCCACTCGAACGCGCCCTGAATCTTGACCAGCTTGAACTGGTAATCGTTCATTTCGGCAATGACCTTGGGCGTCCAGTGCTCAGAGAACCGTGCGAATTTTTCCTCGAAATTTATCGACTTGTACGCCACCATTCACTCCCGGCTGGCCAATTACCAACCTTTTGCGCACGTTCCGGCGCGGCGTAACCTGGTTCGACGACATCGACTTCCCTGGCACGCTGCAAGATTACCCGCTATGCCGCTGCCCGCCTCGCAACCAGCTGCACGAGCCTCATTCGACGCTCCTTGATGTTGCGCAGCAAATTGCGAACCATGATTGGAAACTCATCGCCGAGAAGGACCCGGTTGCTCAAGGGGGGAATACCATTCTTCTCGAAGCGCTCAACGGCCCTTTCAAGCCAGACACCACCGGCGCCGGTCGTATCCAGACACGAGACGACGTCGAACCCCGCCCTTTCCAGTGATGCCAGCAAGGCGTCCTCGGTCACCAGGAAGCTGATCGACGAGTCGCGCGCCCAAGGAACCGGAAAGTACACATCGCCGCCCGGGCCGGCCAGCACGTCGTACAAGGCAAGATGACCACCGGGTTTGAGAACGCGATATATTTCAGCGTAAAGCCGGTTTTTGTCAGCGATGTTCATCGAGGCATGCTGCGTCCACACGACGTCGAAGCTACTGTCGTCGAAGGGCATCACGAGCGCATCGGCGGTGCGATACGAAACCAGATCCTGAAGGTTCAACCGGACGCTCAGCGCTTCGGCGACGCGGCAATACTCCTCGGTCAGATCCAGTCCGGTTACGCGGCATCCGTAGTCCGACGCGAGGCGGCGCGACGGACCGCCTATCCCGCACCCGACGTCCAACACCCGCATGCCCTCAGCGAGGCCGATCGCTGCCGCGAGCTCCTTCGTCGCTTCGCGCCCGCGGACGTGGAACTCATCCACTGGGGCGAGATCGTCCAGGGTCAGTCTATCCGGATCCTTGCCCGCCTCCCGGAGCACCTCGAGGATCGCGCTTTCCAGTGCACCGTGGGCGTAGTGCTGCTTGGTATCACGCATTCGCCGCCCCCCGCACCCTACTCTCGGACACGGAAACCGGCTGACAGGCACTCTCTGACAGCGGCGCGATGGTCGATACGACCGGCACAACGGTCCGGCGAGCGACAATTTCGCCAGCCGCGGTGTGGATGAATAGCATTTGTGCGCCCCTCCGTTGGGCAATCGTCCTGCAGGGGACCCGACACCCCATAAGAGTCCGACAATTACACGACAACAACGACCGAGTCGAGCGAAGCGGGCATGTTGCACCGGTTACAGCCGGTCAGCGCCCCGAACGACCGGCCGAATCGCCACAATGCCATTGTGCTCCACAGGCCCCGACAGAGCCACGAATCCGAAATGTTCATACACCGGGAGGGACCGACAGTGGCGTTGACGGCAAACCCACCCAGTTTACCGCATCCTCGGTTATCGCCTCTCGGAGCACCACGCCGGCTACGGCCGACACGTGTCGACTCACACCTTCCTGCCCGCTGTGGGCTCGGCAATATCCTCGATGTCGACGAGGTTCCACTTCATGCCGTTGTTTCGATAGATGCGTTTTCCCTTGGCCGGATAGTCGGCGACATCATGATCCAGCCGCTGGCCGACGACGATACACCTGAGCACGGATGCGCCCACGTTCTCGAGCTTGTGTGGCTCACTGCCCGCCGGATAGCCGAGAAAATCGCCGGCTTTGACGCGGTGCCGGATGTCACCAACCGTGGCGATCGCCTCGCCCTCCAGGACGTACACGCACTCATCCTCGTAGTAATGGACGTGCAGCTCGGTCGACTCACACCCCGGATCGATTTCCACGATATGAAACCCCAGCCCCGTCAGCCCGGTCAGATCGCCGAGAGATTTGTTGATGCGCTGCGCGTTGTCGTTGAGGAAATGGGTTTTCGAGACGCCCTCGTGGGCCTCGATCTCTTCCCGTGTAAGCAGGTACTTGTCCACGTCTGAGCCCTCCTGGCGTCCGCCTGCCAACGTGTAGCCGCAACATGCACGCCACTCGCTCTGCGGGCAAGATCCGCGCGAACATTCAGTCACCCCGCCCTTGCCATGCACGTTCCAGAACACGCTCGATCCTGACCGCCTCGGCGGACCTGGATTTCGACGGCAGCACGATCTCCCGAACCCATGGCGACGGCCCGGGTGGATGCAGGACGTTGCCGGCGGGCCTCGTGGGAGCGGCGGAATCAGACATTGTCGCTTCCGAGATAGTCCTGGAGCCGGAGAATGACGTGCTCACGCCCTGAGCATCGCGGCCACTGACTCGGGATGTCGCCAGCCCTTTGCGGTGGCATACCGTCGGGGCATACCGAAGCGAACAGGCCGCTGACGAACGCTGAGACATGGCAATACTCGTCAAGAGGTCAGTAATCAGGCAGGACCCGACAGTTACCGGTCAGACGCCAGGGTTAGCGGCTTTGCCCAAGCCAACTCCGCCGCCGCCCGCGCATCGGATTCGATCAGGTCACCGTGGGAGATGATGATCCGCTCGAAATCCCACGCCAGTATCGACTCAAGCGACTTGCGTGCCGCCTGCTTGTCCGACCAGCCGAGCTGGTACTCCGGCGCCGGCTTGGGCGTATTCCACATGTGGAAGACAACTTTCCACCAGAACTTCAGCGGCCAATTGACGCGCTCGGTGCGATCCGTGAAAAGCTCGATCAGGTCCACCAGCAGCAGCGTCCGACTGGTGCGATGAAAAAACGCCACCTCCCACATCCAGCGGCTCCCGCGGACGAGTACCTGATCGAGATCGGCTGCCCACGCATCAGGGGGCCGCCCCCCCAGAAACCAGTCGAACGACAGCCGTGGGCGTTTACGCTCGATGCCCGGGCAAATATGAGTCTCGGCGTCCGGGAACGCCGCCTGCGCCGATGGGACGTGCATGTGGTGGAAAGACCCGGGCGCGACGATATAAGCGACCTCACCGAGGGCGCGGATGGATTCGGCGAGGCTCTCATTGATCGCACATGGCGAATGGAGCAGCAGCCGGCCGTTCGCGAGCCGGATGACGGTCATGCGTGCGTCCACATTGCAGCCCATGTACCGAACTGGATACCGGCAAAGCCAGATCGATCCCTCGATATACTCGTGCAGTTCCGTGCGCAAGGTTCATTCCGTTGGTGCTGATGATTGTCGCCGCAACACGGCGCGCGCGTAGCACACCATGCGGCGTAGCTCGAAGCGCCCGCGCCAGGCGGACCGGCCGAACGCGCTTCATGTGAGGCGTTCATTATGCAGGCCATCTGCCTGGGTGGTCCAAACCCGTCACGAGCGACGCACGCAGTTCACCCTGGAATACCGGCCGAACCATCGAACGTCCCACGCGTTACCAACCTTTCGCCACGTACGACCAAAGGCTCGCGCGAATTCTCAGCGTATCCTCAAAGCAAATCCAGCAGGCTATCGACCGCGCGCAACGCATATCGGTTCATCGCGCCACCGACGAGAATGCACGGAAGGCCCGCCGCCGTGGCACCGCCCAGGTCCCGGCGAACCGAATCACCAATCATCACCGTCTTTGCGGGGTCCGCCCCCATCTCCGCGAGGACCTGTCTGAATGGTTTCGGTGAAGGCTTCACGATACCGTGATCTGACGAAAACGACATGGCGCTGAACACGGAGCGAACGCCGGTGCGTTCCAACTCGTCAATCCAGGAATCCCTGGGCGCCCATATATCGGCAACCAACCCGAGCCGGAACCGTGACGCCAGCACCCGTAGCGCATACCGATAGGTGTCAGGTCCCGGACGATTCCGTGGCTTTTTGTGAAATAGATCGGGCCTGTCAGCGTACCAGTGTTTCATCGC
>NZ_JBNAZM010000099.1:0-3940 GCF_051195215.1 Arhodomonas sp. AD133
GGCGCCGCTGGCATCGCCGAAGGTGCCGGTGTAGGCGGTGCGGTTGCCGTTGGCGTCGTAGCTATAGCCGTGCACCTGGGTGCCGTCGCGGTAGACGTCGGTGAGGCGGCCGGCGGTGTCGTAGTCGTAGCTGAGCGTGTGCGTCTCACCGGCGAGGGTGACGGTCTTCTCGACGATGCGGCCGAGTTTGTCGCGGGTGTAGGCGACGTCGTAGAGCGTGGTGCCGCTCTCCGTGACCTCGCGCTCGGCGAGCTCGCCGAAGGCGTTGTAGCCGCGGCTGCCGGTGAGCGTGGCAAGGCTCGTCGCGGTGACGAGGCCGTGGTCGGCGTCACGGGTGAACGCCAGCGCGCCGGCCTGGGTGAGCAGGCCGTCGTCGTCGTAGTCGAAGGTGACGGGGTTGCCGTTGACCGTCTCCTCCGTCAGCCAGAAGTTGTCGTCGTAGTTCCGGCTGACGGTGCCCGCCACGGGACCGGTCCAGCTTGTGCTCTTGGGCAGAAAGCCGTCCCGGGCGAAGCGGAGCCCGATGCCGTCGCTGGTGTCGATGGACGTCAGCTGCCCTGTTGCGGCGTCGTAACCGTAGCTGAGCGTCGCCGCCGGCGTGGTGCGCGTGGCGAGCTTGCCGCCGGTGCCGTAGTCGAAGCCGACGGTGGTGCCCGTGGGCCGCTCGATGGCGGTGAGCTGGCGGTCACGGTTGTAGCGGTAGCGGGTGACGGTGTCGCCCGCCGGGATGGTGGGCGGCGTGTAGCCCGCGCGCTGATCGAGGCCGTCGTACTCGAAGACGTGGGCGCTGCGGCCCGGCGGTGTGAGCGCGGTGAGGTTGCCGTTGCCGTCGTACTGGTAGCCGACGGTCCGGCCATCCGGCAACTCCTGCTCGGTGACGCGGCCGTCGGCGTCGACAGTGAAGCGCACCGTACGGTTCATCGGGTCGGTGATCGCCGCGAGATAGCCGGCCTGCTCGCCGGTGTCGTGGTAGTCGAACGTGATGCGACGCTCGTCGCTGCCGCTGCCCTGGACGATGGAAGCGGGGCGGCCGCGGTTGTCGTAGTCGCGCTGGACGGCTGCCAGGCCGGTGACTTCCCGCCGGACGGGGCGGCTAACGGCGTCCTGGGTTTCGGTGACCACCCGGCCCTCGGGGGACGTGTAAGTCAACTGGCGGCTCGCCGCATCGTAGGCGGCCGTGGCCTCACGGCTGTTGGTGGTGACGGTGTCGACGAGGCTTGTCAGTGACAGCGGGTCCGACTCGTCGGCGAGCTCCACCGAACGTTCGGTGGTCACCACCCGCTCGGTACCTGAGGGCAGGCTGATGCGGCGCTCTCCGATAACCGGTGCGCTCATGCCGAAGCGTGGGTCTGGCGTTTCGTCGGTGAATACGGTTGTGCCGTCGGGGCGCGCGATGGTGGTCTCGCCCGCATCGGTGTGGGTGCGCTTGGTGACGGTGCCGTCCGGCGCCTCGTTGGTGTAGATGCGAGTCGAGTCATCCGGACGCTGAGTCGTGAACTGGTACAGACGGTTCTCGCCGCTGGTCATATCGACCCGGTAGCCGTCTTCGACGGACTGTCGGCTGAGATCCCAGGCAAAGCCTTCTGGGCCGTCGTCTCGGATCAAACGACCGGTGTCGTCGTAGGCGAACGTATTGGTGTTGCGCTCGGGGTCGGTGAAGCTCGTGAGCAAGCCGCCGTCGGTGTACGCCATAGACCACGTACGCCCGGCCGGGCTGGTGACGTTTGTCAGGTGGCCATTGCTGTCGACGGTCAGGCGTGTGCGTTGGCCGTCGGGGGTGACGATGGCGGTGGCATGGCCGGTGGCGTCGCGTTCGATGGTGGTGGTGTTGCCGTCGGCGTCGGTTACGGATATGAGGCGGCCGTCGCCGTCGTAGGCGAAGCGGTAGAGCGTCGTGGCGGTGAGCGCGTCATTTGTGCGCAGGTGGCGGCCGCTTGTGTCGAAAACGTAATGCAGACGGCCATCTTGGGAAGACACGCGTGTTTCCGTCGCCGTGGTGATCACCCCATTGGGGCCAACGCGGCGGATACTGTGATTATGGTACTCAGCAATGTACAGGCTGCCATCCGCACTCAGTGCGACATCGCTAGGGAGATCCAAGCGCGCCTCAGAAGCCAATACGCCGTCACCGCCGTAGCCCGCCTCGCCGGTACCCGCCACTGTAGTGATTACCCCATTGGGACCAACACGACGGATGCGATGATTGCGGCAATCCGCTATGTACAGGCTGCCGTCCGGCGCCAGGGCGACGCTCTCAGGGTAATACAAGCGAGCCGCAGTGGCTGGTCCGCCGTCGCCGCTGTACCCATACTTCCCCGTACCGGCGACCGTGGTGATCACCCCACCGGGGCCAACTCGACGGACGCGATGATTGTTGGTATCTGCAATGTACAAGCTCCCGTCAGACGCCAGCGTAATACCTCTGGGCTCAAATAAGCGGGCCGCTGTAGCCGGTCCACCGTCGCCGCCATAGCCCCATTCGTCAGTCCCCGCCACTGTGGTGATCACCCCATCGGGGCCAACCCGCCGGATACGGTCATAAACACTATCCGCAATGTACAGGCTGCCATCTGGCGCCAGCGCGATACTTTGCGGCCAGCCCAAACGAGCCGCTGTGGCCGGTCCGCCATCGCCACTGTGCCCAAGCTCGCCGGTTCCCGCCATCGTGGTGATGACCCCATCGGGGTCAACACGTCGAACGCGACGGTTACCACCATCCGCAATGTACAGACTTCCGTCTGGACCAACTACAATGTCGCCGGCATTGTTCAGCAACGCTTCTGTTGCTGGCCCACCGTCACCGCCATAGTCTGCCCCTCCCCTTCCCGCCACAGCGGTGACAATCCCATTCCGGTCGACGCGACGGATCCAATTGTTACCAGTATCCGCGATGTAAAAGCTCCCGTCTGGCGCTAGAGCAACGCCTTCTGGACCATTAAGCAATGCCTCGGTGGCCAGCCCACCGTTCCCCGTGTAGCCCATAAGGCCCTTGCCCGCCACCGTGGTGATGATGCCCGACACGCTCAAACGCCTGCGCGCGCCGTCGCCACGCACTAGCAATTCGCCCCGTTTTTGAAGTGCGTGATGCACATCCATCGACCACCCGCCTGCGACATCCGGGCCTTGCCTGAAGGGCGAGGACAGGACCACTTCATAGAATTGGCTAATGGTGAACCCACGGCAGTCGTTGCGCGTGCCGATGGCGCGGGTGCTGTCGCTGAACTCGCCGAAGCCGTTGTCGCCGGGACGATAAACGCACGGGTAGCGGTGCTCGATACGCACGCGCGCTTTCGTCCTGCCGTAGACTTTGCGCCCGAAGCTGTCCCGGCCGTCCCACGTAATTGTGTGGGTGAGGTTGGGCTCAGGGTCGAAGCTCTTGCCGATTCGTTGGCCGGCAATCGTCACGCTCAACGTGACCGCGAGCAGGCTGTCGGGAATGTCGCTCTCAGTCAGCGTGACGGTTATTTCGTTGTTCCCTGACCCTGAAGCGCGATCGCTCTGGTAGTGCAGCGAATACGGGGTACCGGCGATGCCGATTTGCTCGCCCAGCGTCTGCCGCTGTGGGCTGATGCTGCAGCCGGTGCAGGGGTCCTCCTCGTCACTGTTCTCGGGCTCGTCCTCGTCCGGGTTCTCCGGCGGCGGGGTGTCCGGCTCCTCGGCGTCGGGCGGCGGCCCCCAGGGCCAGTTGCAGTCCCAGGTGGAGAAGTGCTCGAGGGCGACGCGCCAGAGGCTGTCGCCGGGTTGGTAGAGCTCGGCGAGCTTCGTGCGTTCGGCGTCGGTGATGCCGAGCGCGGCGAGCTCGTCGGCGGTGGCCGGGTCGCCGTCGCCGGTGACGTCGAGCACGGCGCGGCCGGCGTCGATTGCGAGCACTTCGACGATGCGGCCGTTGTCGTAGGGGGTCCAGGCGCCGGCGTCGTTGTCGTAGTAGCCCACCGGCACC
>NZ_JBNAZM010000100.1:0-3939 GCF_051195215.1 Arhodomonas sp. AD133
CTCCCCCCCTGTTGAAGAAGGAATCAGTGTGCGCAATCACGTGGACAGGATGTAGGTGCTGATTTGTTGGCGCTTACTTTGCACGGGAGACCGACCCCGAGTCGGGCCGCTCCAGCGCTCAGGGGTTCGCTCACCGGCGGCCTCGTAGACCTTGTGCCGGTGGGCGAGGATTGCGTGGTCTCGTAGCCTCCCGGTCGTCTTGCCGGTGCGTAGAAAAGCGCGGGGCGCGCCTGAACGTGGCCTAAGGCCATCGACACGCTCAAGCGTCGCGCGCGCCGGCAAAGCCGCCGGACACGCGGCCACAGCATTGCCCAGGTCATTGCAGAGTTGCGAGAGACCCTGCTTGGTTGGAAAGCGTACTTCGGCGGGGCCGTGGTGCTGAGCCCCCTGCGGGACCTGGACAAGTGGACCAGGCGCCGTTTGTGGAGTTACCGCTGGCAGAAATAGCGCAGCGGGGCTACCGTGAACTGAGGAAGCGGGGTTTTTTCCGGGGACTTGGCCTGGAACACCGCGAAGTCGGCACACGGCCCTTTCCTGTGTGCTGCCCGCCCGTGTCTTCCGGAATCCGGGGCTGCCGGTGCTGGCGGCACGGTGAATGGGATGAATCCAGTCATTGAACCGCCGTGGCGCGCGATCCGTGTGCCCGGTGGTGTGGGAGGAGCGGGGCCGGGAAGCCTCGCCCCATCCCGATTGGGCAGGAAATAAAGGGCCTATCAGCGACTTTTGGATAAGTGAGTCCGTCTCACATCATGGCAGCCAACGTTTTCTGGAGCTTTCCCAATGCGTGTTTTCGCCAATCCGGTCGGCGCCGGCACTCTCTGGTTTGATAACCTCGCTACGGCCGACGGAACGCCCGTCGCCTATGATCCGCAGGCGCGGGCCTTCCTGCCGATGCCGCCTTTCTGTGCCAACCGGGACAGAATCGACTGTAATTGGATCGCTCCGGAAGAGGGCGCTTTTTGTCGATCCTGTGCCATGACCGAATTGGCCCCCGATCCTTCGATACCCAATGCCATTCCCAACTGGGCGCAGACCGAAGCGGCCAAACGGTGGGCCCTGGACAACCTGGGGCGTTGGCATTGGTTTCGGCCGGAGGATCCGGGGGCGCGGCCTGTGTTTCATCTGCTTGCCGAGGGGGCGACCCCGGTTCCCATGGGGCACGCTGGAGGCGTGGTTACCATCAGTGTGGCGGAGGTGGATCCCATCCTGGTCGCCACCCGCCGCGAGGCTCTGCAAGAGCCTTATCGCACCATGATAGGCCACATGCGCCACGAAATTTCGCACATGCTCTGGTGGCGGCTAAGCCTTCGACAGGATTTTCTTGATGCATTCCGCGCCAATTTCGGAGATGAGCGGATCGATTATCCGGGGGCGCTTCGATACCACTACGAAAACGGCCCGCCGAAAGACTGGAAAGAGTATTACCTGACCAGTTACGCCTCGGCCCACCCTCATGAGGATTGGGCGGAAACGGCGGCACATCTGCTGCATCTGACAGACATCGCCGACAGCTTCGTGGCCACCGGCCTGTCATCTCCGCAGATACCATACCCGGGCTGGGACCCGTATTCCGAGCCTGATACCGAGCGGCTGATCCGGACTGCGGCCTCGCTCACTGTGGGTGTCAATCATGTCAATCGCTCCATGGGCTTATCGGATCTCTATCCGTTCGTTCTCTCGAACCACGCCCGTTATAAACTGGCATTCGTGCACGACTGGCTGCGGCGCGGTGCTCAGGGGCGTTGAAGGCAGCGACGCGGATCGCCCCCTGCAGTGTGTGGTGGCGCGGACACACCACACGCATGGGCATTGTATTGTAGAAAGCACAACACGTCGTTTGCGTGCTTCCCAACGAGCTAATAACAGCTTGAACCCGACCGGCTTTTTCGCTGGCGCTCGTGTGTCATGACGAATTCGAAAGTATTGCCAGGGCTCGGCGCCACTGCGCGGTGTCCCGGCAAGGCGCGGGGGCGCCGGCGTGGCGAGGCTCACGTCAAGCGAGCGCAACGCCGCCGAGGCGCCGCGCAGTGGCGCCCTGCGGGTGGCCGTGTGCGCCGCTGTGGACAGCGTTGCTCGTCGCTCATGGTGACCTTGCTACACCACGCTCCTCGCGCCACTGACCATCGAGGCGAGTGACTCGGGATATCGCAAGCCCGTTGTGGCGGCATACCCACGAAGGCCTGTCGAAGCGAACAGCGGCGCACGCGCCCACTGAGACCTGGCAATACTTTCGAAAAGGTTAGTAAGGAGCCAGTTTCTGATGCGGACGCAAACACTGAAGATGGAACTGGGTCATTCAAAGTTTCGGAATACGAAACCGCAAGAAACTCCCCGGTGGTGCTTTTTTCGGTGGGAGCGGGTCCGCTATGGCGCCGGCGCCAAGAACCGCCGGGAACGTCCTAAACTCGTGGACAGGGTAAGACGTTCAGCATCGTTGCGGTGCATGGACTTCAGTCGCACGGGGGCTGCGGGCGCTCCTCAGTCCCCGGCCACCGGTCGGCGTTCGATGGAGGCGAAGACGAGTTGATCCCCAGGTGGGGCGCGCAAAGTCGAGCGTTCCCAATGATCAGGAGGGAGCGATGAAGTGCAAGGTGTGTGACGGAACCGGAATTATCAAGTGTCCCGAGTGCGAGGGTACCGGCCACGCCCCGAACGAGGACAGCCAGTGTCCCCGTTGTTCCGGTGCGGGCACGGAGCGCTGCGAAGTCTGCCATGGCAGGGGAGCGATCGAATAGGGCGCTGAGCATGGGTAACCCGCGCCGCGTTCGATTCAGAAGGCAGACGGTATCGTGAAGCAGGCGGGTGCTGAAGGCAGCTATACACGACGGGTACTCATCACTGCCGGGATCGCCGCGGTCTTCCTGACGCTCGTGGTCTTCCTTTGGCGGACCGCGCACGTCCTTTTGGTTTTTTTCGCCGCGATTCTCCTGGCCGTTCTACTGGACGGTCTTCGCGCGCTGGTGCAACGGGTCGTGTCAATCCCGCGCCTGGTGGCGCTGAGTCTGGTGATCGGTGTTTTCGCGACGGCGCTCGCGGCATTCGGCTGGGTGATCGGGCCACGCGTGGCAAACCAGGTCTCGGAGCTCGTCACGCGAATTCCAACCGCCATTGACCACATCGGCGCACTGCTGCGCGAGCAGACGTGGGGGCGCGTTCTGCTGGAGACGTTGCCGGATCCGTCCCGGATCATGCCGCCGGCGACAGGCATTCTGGCCCCGATCTCGGGGGTGTTTTCCAGCGCGCTGGGTGCGCTCACGAACATGGCGATCATTGTGGTGGTCGGCGTGTATCTCGCAGTGGAGCCGGGTCCCTACACGAATGGCGCGCTCAGGCTGTTGCCGATCCGTGCCAGAAACCGGGGCGACGAGGTTCTGCAAGCCCTTCGGCACGCATTGCAGTGGTGGCTCATGGGCCGCGTGGTGTCGATGGGTGCGGTGGGCGTGCTGACGACGCTGGGACTGTGGCTCATCGATGTGCGGCTGGCGCTGGCATTGGGCCTGATCGCGGGCCTGTTGTCCTTCGTGCCTTACCTTGGTCCCATTCTGTCGGCAATCCCCGCGATCCTGGTGGCCTTGGTGGACTCGCCGGTCCAGGCGGTCTATGTGGTATTCGTCTATGGGGCCGTTCAGTTCCTGGAAGGCAATTTGATTACCCCGATCGTCCAGGAGCGGGCGGTGTCGCTGCCTCCCGCCGTGCTTCTGATGGCGCAGTTGGCGATGGCGGTCTCATTCGGGCTCATGGGCGTGCTGCTGGCAACGCCGTTCGCGGTAGTGGCGATCGCGCTGATTCAAATGCTCTATATCCGGGACACGTTGGGGGATCCGATCGCCGTCCTGGGCGAACACGGCCACCGCGCACAGGGGTAAGCGTTCATTGGAGGCCGTGTTGACGGCCGGGCAGACAGGTGACGGCGGGCGAGTTCGATGACGCATTGGGTTG
>NZ_JBNAZM010000101.1:0-3872 GCF_051195215.1 Arhodomonas sp. AD133
TTCTGGCTGACGGAGGAGACGGTCAATGGCAACCCCGTCACCTTCGACTACGACGACGACGGCCTGCTCACCCAGGCCGGTGCACTGGGGCTCACCCGCGATACCGACCACGGCCTCGTCACCGCCACGAGCCTCGCCACGCTCACCGGCAGCCGTGGCTACAACGCCTTCGGCGAGCTCGCCGAGCGCGCGGTCACGGAGAGCGGCACCACGCTCTACGACGTCGCCTACACCCGCGACAAGCTCGGCCGCATCGTCGAGAAGACCGTCACCCTAGCCGGGGAAACGCACACCCTCAGCTACGACTACGACACCGCCGGCCGCCTCACCGATGTCTACCGCGACGGCACCGAGGTGCACGGCTATAGCTACGACGCCAACGGCAACCGCACCGCCTACACCGGCACCTTCGGCGATGCCAGCGGCGCCTACGACGCCCAGGACCGGCTGACGAACTACGCCGGTGCCACCTATACCCACAACGCCGCCGGCTACCGTACGTCGAAGACGACCTCGGCGGGCACCACCGAGTACGACTACGACGCCATGGGCAATCTCCGCGGCGTCACGCTGGCGGACGGCACCGCCATCGAATACGTCATCGACGGCCAGGACCGCCGCATCGGCAAGCGCGTCGACGGCCAGCTCGTCAAAGGTTGGCTCTACCGCGACCAGCTCAACCCCGTCGCGGAGCTCGACAAATCAGGCAATGTGGTCGCCCGCTTCGTCTACGCCGACAAGGCGAACGTGCCCGCCTACATGATCAAGGGCGGCACCACGTACCGCCTCATCTCCAACCACCTCGGCAGCGTGCGCCTGGTGGTGAACACCGACACCGGCGACATCGCCCAGCGCCTCGACTACGGCCCCTTCGGCCAGGTCACCGAAGACACCAACCCCGGCTTCCAGCCGTTTGGCTTCGCCGGCGGGCTCTACGATCCGGACATCGGCCTCGTGCGCTTCGGAGCGCGGGACTATGATCCGGAAGTGGGGCGGTGGACCGCGAAGGATCCGATACTGTTTGCGGGAAGCGATGCGAACCTATACGGCTATTCCTTGCGCGATCCGATTAACCTCCTTGATCCAAATGGTTTGCAGGGAAGTGGGTACGGAGACTTCGTCCAAGGTATGACGGGTATGCCCGCGGACCAGTTGCCGACGACGCAGGCCGGAGCGGACAATATGAGCCGGTCTTTAATGCCAAATGAAAACATTATTGGCCATTATGGTGACGCTTTGACCACTGCAGGCCTAATGGCTATGCCCATTCCCGGAGGGCGTTTGGCCGGGGGTGGTCGCGTAGTGGGCACCATCGGCCGGGCGGCCTTTTGTAAGCTGCCATTTAGGATGCAGGAGCAGTTCTTTCTCAAACAAGGAAAGGTGTTGGACTTTGTCGATGGTTATATGACATCTGGTCCGTATCCTGCCTCGCGCCACGGGGCCGCTGGCTTTCTCACTACTGTCTTAGAGGAGACTGTCAGTGACTAGATCAACTGTGCTCAAGGCTCTGGGAAAAAGGGCTTGGGAATTTTTCATCGGTGCCGGCCTTGTCGCTATCGGCGTAGACTTCATGGAGGGTGAAAGTTTTTCGAGCTGGAAGTATGGCCAAGTTGGATATGGTGAGTATCAGGTTTATGTGGGGGCGTTTTTCGCGGTATTTGGGGGTGTGGTCATTGTCATGGCGTTGTGGGCGTCGTGGCGAGAAATCAGGTCCATAAACAGGTGATTGGAGTTGAAGTCGAAATATGGGAGGCGTCCACCACGATGGCACCTAGGTGCACGGCTATAGCTACGACGCCAACGGCAATCGCACCGCCTACACGGGCACCTTCGGCGATGCCACCGGCGCCTACGATGCCCAGGACCGGCTGACGAACTACGGCGACGCCACCTACAGCCACGACGCCGCCGGCTACCGCACGTCCAAGACGACCGCGGCAGGCACCACCGAGTACGACTACGATGCCATGGGCAACCTGCGCGGTGTCACGCTGGCGGACGGCACGGCTATCGAATACGTCATCGACGGCCAGGACCGCCGCATCGGCAAACGCGTCGACGGCCAGCTCGTCAAAGGCTGGGTTTACCGCGACCAGCTCAACCCCGTCGCGGAGCTCGACAAATCAGGCAATGTGGTCGCCCGCTTCGTCTACGCCGACAAGGCGAACGTGCCCGCCTACATGATCAAGGGCGGCACCACGTACCGCCTCATCTCCAACCACCTCGGCAGCGTGCGCCTGGTGGTGAACACCGACACCGGCGACATCGCCCAACGCCTCGACTATGGGCCGTTCGGCCAGGTCACCGAGGACACCAACCCCGGCTTCCAGCCGTTCGGTTTTGCCGGCGGGCTCTACGATCCGGACACCGGCCTCGTGCGCTTCGGCGCGCGGGACTATGATCCGGAAGTGGGGCGGTGGACGGCGAAGGATCCGATCCTATTCGTCGGAGGTGATACTAACCTTTACGGATACGTGCTCTATGATCCGGTTAATGAATTAGATCCCAACGGACTTAGCGCAAGACGGAAAATTCTTGAGGCGATTATAACAGTTGTCGTCAATCTGTCGGATCCGGACCCTGATGTGCTAAAAGGCAGAGAGCCTCGTGACCCAAAAAGGGATTCAACCGTGCAGATGGAAAATGAGAGGAAGCAGCGGAATAACAAGAATAAGGGTGAAAAGAGACGTGGGAAGGCCGGCAAGCTGAAAGGCTTTCTTCTTCCTTTTGTTGATACATTGACCATCCAGATTTTGCGGATTCAGTGTGCCGGTGGAGCGTTAGGCGCTTGTAAGATGTTAGAGAATTTGGGCGAAATGCCGGAAGACCCTTTCATGTGTCCGACGTGAACGCGTGAGGCTCTATGCTCAGTGACGATTTGGAAGAAGCGGACCGGCTATATGCGAACGGAAACGCGGTGGATGCATTTCCGACTTATAAGGCGGCGGCGCTCGCTGGGTCTTCCCAGTGCCAGAGAATCGTTGGATGGATGTATTATTTGGGAGAAGGGGTCGGAAAAGATATCTTGGCAGCAGAAAGTTGGTTTAAGAAGTCTGCTGTGTCCGGAGATATTGAGGGGAAGTTTGGGTGGGGGTGTGTGGAACTGTCTCTGTGTAAATATGAAGAGGCGCAACGGATCTTTGGAGAGTTGGCGCAGGCACGGTTTCCGCCTGCGGTGTTTCGTTTAGGTTGGATGGAGGAAAAGGGCTGTGGGCGTGATGTCAATATCCAATTGGCGCTCAAATGGTATCGGGAAGCCGCGAGTCTAGGTAATCTGGAAGCAGAAAAAAGATTCGCTGTCATGACTTTGAAAGGTTGGCGGGGTGTCGTTAGGGTTCCTGTCGGGTTTTTTTTGTATGTAAGATTTTTTTTCCGCTTAGTCGTGGTTGCGATCGATGGTTCCCATCGGATTGAGCTCTTAAGGTAGCTGAAAAACGCGCCCACAGCGCCTTTCAATATTCGGAGGCTAATGTCTGGCATTTGATGGTGCGGTCTCGGAGTGTTGCAATTTCCCTCACTCCGGCAATCCGGTTGTTCTGTAAGGAGTGCCTGTGGAACTTCCGCCATTCGATTTGGGATGATGGATGGACTCCTCCCACCGCGTTATTCGGCACCCGGGTGCCATGCTGGAAGTGCGGCTTTCAGCAACGACGGACAGGAGGGGCCCATGAACACCAGTATGACCATCGCCGTGGACCTGGCTAAAACCGTCTTCGAGATCGCCGTGGCCGATGGTCACGGCCAGATCCTCGAGCGCCAACGACTGAGCTGCGCTCAGTTTCAACGCTTCTTCCATACTAATCCTTTAGAAAGTAATGTCATGTGCAATCGTGTATCGACAAGCTGGGTGATGGAAGAACGATTGCACCAAT
>NZ_JBNAZM010000102.1:0-3844 GCF_051195215.1 Arhodomonas sp. AD133
CACCCTACACCACAACATCTAGGGCCCAGCCAGCGTGAGATCCGAGCCCCGTTACCCACACAAATCACGAAGGCGCCAAGAATCACCCCGGATACCAACAGCTGATGGCCGGTGAATCCTATGTCGGCCTGGCAACGCTGTTCGGCCGCAAGTACATGACGCGTTACGACCCGATCATCAACGAGCAGGGGCGCGTTATCGGCATTCTGTACGTAGGCGTGGATTACACGAGCGAGTTCGCGGCATTGCGAACGTCCATCCGCGAGCTCACGTTCGGTGCCAGTGGCGAGGCACTTGCCGTTATCCGTACCGGTGACGGCCGCGGGCGAATTGCGCTTCACCGGGATAAAGCTCGCATCGGCAAGCGCTTCGCTGCCGGGGATGATGACTCGAACGCCCGGACGGTGGACCGCCTGCTGGCTGACGAAGGCGGCGTTGTGACGTACTCCGGTGCCGCTCAGCAGTGGTTGGCGGCCTACGAGCCGGTCGAGGGCTGGAACTGGACGCTCGTTGCTCGCGGACCGCTCGCCGAGTTCGAGGCTGCGGGACAGGCGCTGGGGTTGTGGCTGACCGCTGGCTGCGCACTCGCGGCCATCCTGCTCATCGCGATCGCGGGCGTGGTGGTACGGCGTTTGCTCCGGCCATTGGGCGAGCTCGGGCGACGCGTGCGCCGGGTTGGTGAGGGCGACCTGACCGTGGCGTTCCGAGCCTGTGACTCGGCCAACGATCGCAACGAGATTCGCCAGCTCGAGAACGATCTCGCGGATATGACGGCGCGGTTCCGCGATCTCGTCGGGGAGATCGTGCAGGCCTCTGGCGCGCTTTCGGATGCCGCACACCGGATGTCCGAGACGACCGCGCAGTCCGCAAGAGGGGCCGAACGTCAGCAGGGTGAGGCCGACCAGGTCGCGACAGCCATGAACGAGATGGCGCAGACGGTCCAGGAGGTTGCTCGCAACGCCACGCAAGCCGCCGAGGCGGCGGAGGAGGCGAGCGAGCATTCCCACGCCGGACATGACACGGTCTCCAAAACCGCGGATGCCATCCGGGCATTCGCTGAGCAGATTGCCGCCGCGGCCGCAACGGTGCGAGAGGTGGAGCAGGGCAGTGAACGCATCGGCGGGGTCGTGGATCTCATTAACGAGATCTCGGAACAGACCAACCTGCTCGCGCTCAATGCCGCCATCGAGGCGGCGCGCGCCGGTGAGCAGGGTCGTGGTTTCGCTGTGGTGGCCGAGGAGGTTCGAAACCTGGCAACCCGCACTCAGCAGGCCACGCGTGAGATTCAGGAAACCGTTGGCTCACTCCAGGAAATGGGCCGCCAGGCGGCGACACGCATGGCCGAGGGGCAGGAGACGGGAGACCGCACCGCGCAGTATGCCGAGGAAGCGGGTAAGGCGCTAAGCGTGATCACGGAATCCGTGGGCCGAATCAATCAGTTGAATCAGCAGATAGCGACGGCCGCGGAGGAACAGACCCAAGTCACCGAGGACGTGAATCGCAGCGTCGTCAGCATTCGGGATGTTTCCTCCGAGACGGCGGAAGGCGCCGGTCTGGCGCGCGATGCGGGCGGTGATGTCTCGCGCCTTGCCGACGAGCTGAAGCAGCGCGTGGAGCGGTTCCAAACGTAATCGGAGGCCGTTTCCGACAGGTTCAATGTCAGCGTATGGGGACCGTAGTCAGCACATACCCTCCAACGGTCATGTCGAGATCGTACTGACGGCGGATCGGTTGATCGTCCGGGATACCGGCGTCGGCATCCCGGAAGACGAGTTGGCGCGGGTTCGCCACCGGGTGTGCGCGGCAGTGACGCCCGGCACACCGGCTCGGGGTCGGGGGTATCGCTGGTGGACCGACTCTTCCGGATGTTCGGGCTCACCAGCGCCCTCGGTTCGGGCACCACCGCGGTGTGGCGGTACGGCTGATTTCACGCCGATTTCACATCGTCGCGACATTCCCTATATGCCAGGACTCGGGTGATCATATCCCAGTTTTCGAAACAACTCGGGCCGATTCTGGTGCCAGGCCTTGAGGGGTTGCACCGGCGTTCGGTGATGCCGCATGCGCTGCGGAATATGGTGGTTGTAGAGCCGGTTGTAGTCGCGCAGCCTCTGCTCTAGGCCGGCGACCGCATTGAAGCAGGTCGTGCGCAGCATGTCGGCATACGGCCGTTAAATCGCTCCACCAGGTCGTTGGCCTCGGGCCTGCGTGGGGGAGAGCGTTCCCCTCAGGCCGCCAGCCCATGTGGTTGGTAGCTGGCGTTGTGCGCCCGTTGATGGATCCGTACCGCCCAGCAGATGCGGGCGAGCTTGTTGGCCAAGGCACAGGATGCCGACCCGACGATCGCGAGCATCGTCAGTGTCGGCACAGCTCTCGCTGCCCTATTCTTCTTGCTGGGGTTCGCGCAGTGGTGCCTCAGTCTTGCTGGCCTACCGCTCGCCGCTGTCCTTACCGTTGGCGATGCTCTCTCTGGCAGGAGGAAGCCATGCGTCATGCACTCCGGAATGAGCAAGGGTGGTGGGACTTCGGCTCGCTCGCCGTACAAAACATCCTGGTGGTCGTCGGGGCCATCACTGGTGTGAGCGGACACCGGAGGTCCGCATTGGCCTCCGCGGTCAGCTATCCGGTGGCGCGGGTCTCCACGGGCGTTCGGTGTGTAGCATTGTGTGCAGTGTTGGTACTCGCGAATCTTCCCGCCATCGCCTTTGCCGAAACATCATGCGCTGGAATTCACGCGAAGATTCAGGGAATCAGAAACAGCACTGGCGCGATAGCTTGCGCGCTTTTCGAATCGCCAGAGGGCTTTCCCACTGAGTTTCTGAAATCCGCAACCAATATCATGATGCTAAAAATTCGGGATACGAAGACGCATTGTAGTTTTTTGGACATCCCGCCGGGGTCGTATGCGTTGGCCGTCATTCATGATGAAAATATGGACGGCAAGCTTGGCACCAACTGGACTGGGGCCCCCAATGAAGGCTACGGTTTTTCAAGCGATGCAAAGGCCTTGTGGAGTGCACCTACGTTCGATGCCGCCAGCTTTTCGTATGATGGCCAAAAACTAGACCTGACGATCAGGTTGAATTACTGAGCGATCTTTTTACGAGTACTGAGGCGTTTTCCAATTCAGAAAGCGTATGCTACTGACTTTCGACAAGTTTTGTCATGCCTCAGAGGCGTTGTGCATCTGGTCGGCATGGCGCGTGAGCGTCGGCGTGGCCAAGGCCATGTCAAACGAGCGTGACGCCGCCTACAAGCCGCGCAATGGCCCCCTTTCGGGGCGCTCGTCAGCCCGCCTGTGGGCAGTGTTGCTCGTCGCTCATGTAGGGCTTCCCACGCCGCGCTCGTCGCGCCCCTGACCAGCTAGGCCACTGACTCGCGATGTCGTGAGCCCGTTGTGGCGGCATACTGACGAGGTGTGTCGAAGCGAACAGGCGCGTTGACGAACGCTGAGACATGGCAATACATTGTCGAAATGTTAGTAAATGCTACCGTATGAAATCCATGGAAATTGCGGGTGTTGCAGGCGTCATTGTCATCGCGGTACTAGTTAATGGCCTCATTGCGAAGGTTGAGGATGAATCCCCAGGGGGAATTGAGAACCCCAACGGTCGGTGGAGAGAGGTGTGCTCCAAGCCGAAGGCGTATCAAGTGGTGATTTGGTTTTTTGGGGTGTTGGTAGTGTTCTGGCTGTTGTACCTTTGGGCGACAAAGTGAATCATTTAACCAGTTGTTGTGGTGCGTTCCGGGGCGATGGCCCTGCTTAGATGTTGCGACCTGAGTGATCATATACCGACCAGGAGTTATGCTCTGTTCCAAGCCCGCTTCGCCTTGCAGGAGCTGG
>NZ_JBNAZM010000103.1:0-3693 GCF_051195215.1 Arhodomonas sp. AD133
GGCCCAAACTCCGGCCGCCTGATGGCGCTCTCACCATCGCCCGTTCAGGCTCATCTCTGGATTGGAAAGGACTCCCCGCAACAGGGAACGGCTAACGCGAAACCCTACCGCCAAGGCACAAGACCACCGATATATCGCCTGGACACGCGAGTGACGGTGCGAGGTGTCAACCGTATCGCGCCCTCACCCGACGAGCACCCCAGGAGCTGCCCGCCTTTGTATGCCTTGGTGATCGTCGCCTCTTGCCGAAAGGTTGGTAAGTATCACGCCGACTCCCGCGCAGGCTCGCCGAGGGCATACTGCTGCAGGCGCTTGATCTCGTCGCGCAGGCGCGCGGCCTCCTCGAACTCGAGATTACGCGCGCGCTCGTGCATCTCGCGCTCCAGCTCCTGGATACGTTTGACCGCGTCGCCGGGCGACATACCCGCATAGGGCCTGGCGGCCTCCGCCACCTTCGCGTAGTGCTCGGCGGTGTCCGGCGCCCCGGCCTCGCCGCGCTCCATGACGTCGGCGACGGCTTTCTCGATTCCCCGGGGAGTGATGCCGTGGGCTTCGTTGAATGCGATCTGCTTCGCCCGGCGTCGCTCGGTCTCGTCCATGGCGCGACGCATGGAGTCGGTGATGCGGTCGGCGTAGAGAATCGCCTTGCCGTGGACGTTGCGGGCGGCACGGCCGACGGTCTGAATGAGAGAGCGTTCCGCGCGCAGAAATCCCTCTTTGTCCGCATCGAAGATGGCGACCAGCGAGACCTCGGGGATATCCAGCCCCTCGCGCAACAGGTTAATGCCCACCAACACGTCGAAAGCGCCAAGACGCAGATCCCGGATGATCTCCATGCGCTCGACGGTATCCACGTCGGAATGCAGATAACGGACTTTTACACCATGCTCGTGCAGGTACTCCGTGAGGTCCTCGGCCATTCGCTTGGTGAGCGTGGTGATCAGGGTGCGTTCGCCGGCGGCAACACGATCGCGAATCTCGGAGAGGACATCGTCCACCTGGGTACCGGCAGGGCGCACTTCGAGCTCCGGGTCGACCAGCCCGGTGGGGCGCACCACCTGCTCCGCCACCGTCTCGCTATGGCGCTCCTCGAACGGGCCCGGGGTGGCCGAAACGTAGACCGTCTGCGGCTGCAGCTGACGGAATTCCTCGAACTTCAGGGGGCGGTTGTCGAGGGCGCTCGGCAGACGGAAGCCGTACTCCACCAGGGTTTCCTTGCGCGAGCGATCGCCACGGAACATGCCGCCAAGCTGAGGCACGGTGACGTGGGACTCGTCGATGAAGAGGATGGCATCCGGCGGCACGTAATCGAACAGGCATGGCGGCGGTTCCCCCGGGCCGCGCCCTGAGAGGTAGCGCGAGTAGTTTTCGATGCCGTTGCAGTAGCCGAGCTCCTGCATCATCTCCAGGTCGAAGCGCGTGCGTTGCTCCAGCCGCTGCGCCTCCAGCAGCTTGCCAGCCTCGCGCAGGTCTTCGAGCCGCTCGGCGAGCTCCACCTTGATTCGCTCGATAGCGTTGAGAATGGTCTCTCGCGGCGTGACGTAGTGTGTCTTGGGGTAGACCGTCAGGCGCGGCACGCGCCGGAGGACCTCACCGGTGAGCGGGTCGAACCAGGCCAGCGCCTCGATCTCGTCGTCGAAGAGTTCGACGCGCACCGCCTCGTCCTCGGACTCCGCGGGAAAAATATCGATGACATCGCCACGGGCACGGTAGGTGCCACGCGCGAAATCGTGGTCGTTGCGCTGGTACTGGAGCTGAGCGAGGCGACGCAGGATCAGGCGCTGGTCTATACGCTCGCCGCGCACCAGGTGCAGGACCATGTTGAGATACGCCTGTGGGTCGCCGAGGCCGTAGATGGAGGACACCGAGGCCACGATGATGGTGTCACGTCGCTCCAGGATCGCCTTGGTCGCCGACAGCCGCATCTGCTCGATGTGCTCGTTCACCGAGGCGTCCTTCTCGATGAAGGTGTCCGACGCCGGCACGTAGGCCTCGGGCTGGTAGTAGTCGTAGTAGGAGACGAAGTACTCCACGGCGTTCTCGGGGAAGAAAGCCTTGAACTCACCGTAGAGCTGGGCAGCGAGGGTCTTGTTCGGCGCGAGTATCACCGCGGGCCGTTGCTCGCGCGCGATCAGACTCGCCATGGTGAAGGTCTTCCCGGAGCCGGTCACGCCCAGCAACGTCTGGTCCGGGTTGCCATGATTGAGGCTCGTGGACAATGTTTCGATGGCCGTGGGCTGATCCCCCGCCGGCTCATACTGCGACTTTAGAACGAACTCGTCGGCCATGATGGTTCGGCCCTCTCGGGGCATTGGCGTATCATCGACGGCGATACGCGAGTACTGGAGGTGGAACGTGGCGTTTCAACTGGCCCGGCGCGTGCAGCGCATCGCGCCCTCCCCCACGATGGCGGTGAGTGCCCGCGCCGCGGAAATGCGCGCCGCCGGACGCGACGTGATCAGTCTGAGCGCGGGCGAGCCGGATTTCGACACCCCGGAGCATATCAGCGCCGCGGCCGTGGAGGCGATTCGCCGCGGTGAAACCCGCTACACGCCACCCAACGGCAATGTCGCGCTGCGGGAAGCTGTCCGCCGCAAGCTCGAGCGTGAAAACGGTCTGGAATACGCCGCGGACGAAGTCATCGTCAGCAGCGGCGCCAAGCAGTGCCTCTACAACCTGATGGCCGCCCTGCTCGACGAGGGCGACGAGGCCGTGGTTCAAGCCCCCTACTGGGTGTCCTACCCGGACATGGTGCGGCTCGCCGATGGCGTCCCCGAGATCGTGGATACCGACGAAGACAACGGCTTTCGCCTGACCGCGGAAGCGCTTGACGCCGCGATCACAGACCGCACCCGGCTGGTGATCCTGAACAGCCCGGCCAATCCCACGGGCATCGCCTACAGCCGCGACGAGCTCGCCGCGCTCGGCGAAGTGCTGGACCGCTACCCGGACGTGCTCATCGCCAGCGACGACATCTACGAGCACATCCTCTGGCAGGGAAGCTTCCACAACATCGTTACTGCCTGTCCGCGGCTGCGCGACCGCACCATCGTGGTCAACGGCGTCTCCAAGGCCTACGCCATGACCGGTTGGCGCATCGGTTACGCCGCCGGCCCGCGGACCATCATCGAAGCGATGACGAAGATTCAGTCGCAATCCACCTCCGGCCCGAACAGCATCGCCCAGGCCGCGGCCATCGCTGCGCTGGACGGCGGCCTGGCGTGCGTCGAGCCGATGCGGGCCGCCTTCCGGGAACGCCACGACTACCTGGTGCAGCAGCTCAACACGCTGCCCGGTATCGCCTGCCGCGCTGGTGACGGCACATTCTATTGCTTCGCCGACGTGCGCAGGGCAATGCGCACCGCCGGCACACGGGACGACGTCGCCTTCGCCGAGTGGCTGCTGGAGAAAGCGGAGGTCGCAATGGTGCCGGGTTCCGCCTTCGGGCTCCCGGGGCGGCTACGCCTGTCCTTCGCCACGGATATGAAAACCCTGGAGCGTGCCACTGACCGGCTGAGAAGCGTGCTCGCGAGCACTCGCGGTTGACCGGGGGAGACGCCGTGACGCCGTAATGCCATATTGCATCGCGCATGCAACATGGCCATGGCGCACAAGTGAGTCCTTTCCAATCCAGAGATGAGCCTGAACGGGCGATGGTGAGAGCGCCATCAGGCGGCCGGAGTTTGGGCCTGA
>NZ_JBNAZM010000104.1:0-3310 GCF_051195215.1 Arhodomonas sp. AD133
GTAGTCGAAGCCGACGGTGGTGCCCGTGGGCCGCTCGATGGCGGTGAGCTGGCGGTCGCGGTTATAGCGGTAGCGGGTAACGGTGTCGCCCGCCGGGATGGTGGGCGGCGTGTAGCCCGCGCGCTGATCGAGGCCGTCGTACTCGAAGACGTGAGCGCTGCGGCCCGGCGGCGTGAGCGCGGTGAGGTTGCCGTTGCCGTCGTACTGGTAGCCGACGGTCCGGCCATCCGGCAACGTCTGCTCAGTGACGCGGCCGTCGGCGTCCACGGTAAAGCTTACCGTGCGGTTCATCGGGTCGGTGACTGCCGCGAGATAGCCGGCCTGCTCGCCGGTGGCGTGGTAGTCGAACGTGATGCGGCGCTCGTCGCTGCCACTGCCCTGGACGACGGAGGCGAGGCGGCCGCGGGTATCGTAATTGCGCTGGACGGCAGCCAGGCCGGTCACTTCCCGCCGGACGGGGCGGCTGACGGCGTCCCGGGTTTCGGTGACCACCCGGCCCTCGGGGGACGTGTAGGTCCACTGGCGGCTCGCCGCGTCGTAGGCGGCGGTGGCCTCGCGGCTGTTGGTGGTGATGGTGTCCACGAGGCTCGTCAGGGACAGCGGGTCCGACTCGTCGGCGAGTTCCACCGAGCGTTCGGTGGTCACCACCCGCTCGGTGCCGGAGGGCAGGCTGATGCGGCGCTCGCCGATGACTGGCGCGGTCATGCCGAAGCGGGGATCCGGGGTCTCGTTCACGAACAGCGCTGTGCCGTCGGGGCGCTCGATGGTCATCTCGCCCGCATCGGTGTGGGTGCGTTTGGTGACGGTGCCGTCCGGCGCCTCGTTGGTGTAGACACGGGTTGCGCCGTCCGGGCGCTGTGTCGTGAAACGGTGGAGGCGACTCTCTCCTGTGGTCATGTCGACCCGGTAGCCGTCATCGACGGACTCGCGATTCAAAGCCCAAAGGAAACCTTCTGGCCCCTCGTCGCGCGCGAGATACCCGGTGGCGTCGTACATGAAGGTGTTCGCGTTGCCCTCGGGATCGGTGAAGCGTGTCAGCAGGCCGCTGTCGTCATAGGCCATCGACCACGCGCGGCTGCCCGGACTCGCCACGTCGGTGAGGTGACCGCTATCGGTGACGGTCAGGCTGGTGCGCTGGCCGTCCGGGGCGACGATCGCCGTGGCACGACCGGCCACATTGCGTTCGATCGTGGTGGTGTTGTTGTCCGCGTCGGTGATCGCGATGACGCGACCTTCGCTATCGCGCTCGAAACGGCGAAGGGTCTGCCCCGTGAGCGCGTTTTCTGTACGGAGGTGACGACCGCTCGTGTCAAAGACGTACTGAAGCCGTCCATGTTGTGATGCGAGCGGGAGAACCTGGTTCTCATCCCCATCGGGGGCCCAATGACTGACTCGACGCACTCGGTGATGGCTCGTATCAGCGAGGTACAGCGCCCCGTCAGAGGACACGGCGACATCATAGGGGCTACTCAGTACCGCTTCTGTGGCGGGCCCACCGTCTCCGCCAAACAGCGACCCATGACCGGCCCCGGCCACGGTGACAATGCGACCGCTCGGGGTCACCTGCCGTATGCGATCGTTGCCTTGGTCGGCGATGTAGACACTGCCGTCCGGGCCCACCGTGACCCCTTCGGGATCGAACAACTGCGCGGCCGTGGCCGGGCCGCCGTCGCCACTGTAGCCATCCTCGCCCGTCCCCGCGACCGTGGTAATGATGCCGTCCGGGCCCACCCGGCGCACCTTGTCGCTACCGCGGCCCGCGATGTAGAGGCTGCCGTCCGGTCCAATGGCGATGCCTTCAGGGTAATGGAGGCGCGCCTGTGTGGCCGGCCCGCCGTCGCCTTCATCCCCTCGGTAACCATTACCAGCAACCGTCGTGATGATCCCGTTGGGCCCCACGCGTCGCACTACGTCACTGAATGTTTGGGCGATATACACGCTCGCGTCAGCGCCAACGGCTACGCCCCGAGGGTAACTGAGTTCCGCCTGGGTTGCAGGGCCACCATCCCCACTCGTGCCCTGCTCCCCATTGCCAGCCACCGTCGTGATGATCCCATTGGGATCGACCCGCCTCACGCGATGGTTACTAGTATCGGCGATGTACAGGCTGCCGTCGTCCGCGACCGCAACGCTCTCTGGCCTGTGGAGCTGCGCCGCGGTCGCTGGCCCGCCGTCGCCGCTGTAGCCGGCGACGCCGGTGCCCGCGACGGTGGCAATCGTGCCATCGGGACTCACGCGGCGCACCCGATGGTCGAGTTCCGTCACGATGAACAGGCTGCCGTCAGGACCTAGGGCAACACTTACGGGGAAATCCAAGCCCGCTTCCGCGGCCGGGCCCCCATCACCGCTATAACTAGAGTCGCCATTCCCGGCAACGGTGTCGATCACACCGAGCCCACCAAGCGTCCGCAGACCGCCATCACCTAATGCCAGCCGCTTCGACGGCACGTTCAGCCGATGGAGCACGTCCAGGGACCAGTTGCCGACAACGTTCGGCGCCAGTTTGAACGGCGAGTCGAGCATCACCTGATGAGTGCGGGGGTAGATGAAACCTTCGCAGTCTTCGCGGGTGCCCAGCACTGTCGTGGAATCACTGACATTACCGAATCCGTTGTCACCTGGCCGGTACTCGCACGGATAACGGTAAGAAATGCGAATAGTGGCCATGGAGCTGCCATACACGGGCCGCCCCACGGTATCCAAACCATCCCAGGTGAAGGTGTGGCTAAGGTTGGTGGCCGGATCGAACGTCTTCGTCATGCGCTGGCCGGCGATCCGGATGCGGAGCTCGATAGATTCCAGGCTCGATGGCACATCGTCGCCCGCAAGCGGCACGGTGACGCTGCTCGACCCGTAGCCCTCGGCCCGATCGCTTTGGTAGTGAAGCGAGAAGGGCGTGCCGGCGATATCGATCTCCTCACCCACGGTCTGGCGCTGGGCGAGGATGCTGCAGCCGGGGCATTCGTTACCCTCGTTGCCGGGCATGTTGCCACCGGGCCCAAGGGGCGGCGGTATATCCAGCGGGCCCGCGCCCAGCGGCGGCCCCCAAGGCCAGTTACAGTCCCAGGTGGAGAAGTGCTCCAGGGCGACGCGCCAGAGGCTGTCGCCGGGGTCGTAGAGCTCGGCGAGCTTCGTGCGTTCGGCCTCGGTGATGCCGAGCTCGGCGAGCTCGTCGGCGGTGGCGGGGTCGCCGTCGCCGGTGACGTCGAGCACGGCGCGGCCGGCGTCGATGTCGAGCACTTCGACGATGCGGCCGTTGTCGTAGGGGGTCCAGGCGCCGGCGTCGTTGTCGTAGTAGCCCACCGGCACC
>NZ_JBNAZM010000105.1:0-3252 GCF_051195215.1 Arhodomonas sp. AD133
TGGTGCAATCGTTCTTCCATCACCCAGCTTGTCGATACACGATTGCACATGACATTACTTTCTAAAGGATTAGTAACGTGGTCAAGCTCCGGGATGATGGCAGCAAAGTTTCCTTGCTGCATTACCCGCGGTTCTTCGACGACCCTTTTCCAGAGCTTGCTTCAGCCTGGGTCGTGTATCCCACAGAAGAGCGAGTTGGCCGTCGGACCTTCGTAGAGCGGCGGAGCCCCCCGGTGCTGCACCGCAAAGAGCTTCTTCTAGACGAAAGCCACGAGCAATTCGAAGAGTTCTCACGACTTACGTCTGATCTAGAGCAGAGGGGCCTGTTACGGAACCCCAGAGGTATCGGTTCCCGCGAGACCTGGAACGCCAGGCTCGCGACGGCGGGGGTCCGCGTAGAGGGGCACGCGCTCATAGACGCTACCGACGGCGGTACGCGACCCCGGCGTATCAGTGACGATGAAGCATCGGCTATCGCACGTCACAAGACCGCTATTAGCAGGTTTGGGCTATCCGCGCCGCTACAGGCCTTAGCCAGGCACGGTTTCTTGGATGGAGGTAAGACGGTTTTTGACTACGGTTGTGGGCGTGGCGGCGATCTGGATCTACTCGAACAAAACGGTGTGACTGCGTTCGGGTGGGACCCGCACTACCGGCCTGACGGGCAGAAACGTGCGGCTGACCTAGTGAACCTGGGTTTCGTGATCAATGTGATAGAAGATCCCGCTGAACGGCGAAGTGTCCTCGCAGAGGCGTTCACATATGCCGAACGACTGCTAGTGGTTTCCGCAATGCTCAGTGGACCCCGGTCTAATGCGGGTGTCGAGTATAGTGACGGGGTGGTAACTCGCAGGGGAACTTTCCAAAAGTACTTTACTCAGCTGGAATTGAGAGGGTTTATAGAGTCGACGCTTGGGGCGGAAGCTATTCCTGTTGCACCTGGGATTTTTTTCGTTTTCGCTACCGCGCAGGACCGGCAGGACTTTGAGGAGGCGCGTGCAACACGGCGCGCTACGATCTCCGCGTTCGCCCAATCTATTGCAGGATTCGGTAGAAGAACCGTTGACCAGCAGCTCTACGATAGGTATCCAATCCTGCTTGATCGCCTTTGGGAGCTGTGGCTATCTCTCGGCCGTGAACCTAGATCGGAGGAGGTGCCGTTCCTTCCGGAGGTCCTAGACCTTTTCGGTGAGCTTCGGTCGGCACTACGTTTCCTGCGGAGGCTGCATGGCAGTGAGCCTATAGAAGTGGCGGGCCGGGCGCGCATTGCCGACTTACAGATCTATCTAGCTTTGGAGAAGTTCGAAGGACGAAGGCGCTTGGCCGACTACTCGGAGCGACTGCGTCGCGACCTCAAGGCTTTCTACGGAACATTCAAAAAGGCACGGGAAGCTGCCGAGGCTGAGCTATATCGGATTGCTGATCGAAAGTACATCGTTGACGCATGTCGCGAGGCAGCCAACGGTGGCCTTGGGGCCTTGGACGTTGACCACTCGCTTACCGTCCATACGAGCTATGTTGAGCAGCTGCCTGCGGTTTTGCGCATCTACATCGGCTGCGCGACTCATCTCTACGGCGACGTCACGTCAGCGGATTTGGTAAAGATTCACGGCCAGTCGGACAAGCTCACGCTGAGTAGCTTCGATGACTTCGAGGGCAAGGCTCTGCCGAGGATGACCACTCGCGTGAAACTGGACTACCGAAGACAGGATTTCGATGTCTTTGAATACGGTGCGGAGTATGAACCGCCGTATCTATTTCTTAAGTCCCGATTCATTGGGCCAGACTTCCCCCATTATGATGAACAAGCGGCTTTCGATGAGCAGCTAGAGAGGCTGAATATCGTCGACTTAAGCGGCTATGGGCCAAAGCCTTCTGAGTTCGATACTTCGCTGCACCGATACCGCCTCTCCGTGGAAGAGTTTGAGTTTGTGTGCCGTAGCGATGTGCCAGATCTTGATGAACCTTGCGGACGGAACTTGACGTTTCGGGATCTTGTGGAGTGCGGGCAGACGCAGCGTGAGCTCGGGAAACCGAATGTGCCCAGGAGCCCGGAGACCTACAACGCCCTGGCGCGACTCGCTCTTGAAGTGCTCGACCCCGTAATGGATTACTTCGGTGGTATTCAGCTGACATATGGTTTTTGCTCAAGCGGCCTGGCGAAACACGTGCCGGGCGGCATTGATCCTCGTAAGGACCAGCATGCCGGTCATGAGTTGAACACCCGTGGGAACCCCGTCTGTTCGCGGCTAGGTGCGGCGGTGGATTTCATTGTGCCTGACGAGAGCATGCTCGAGGTCGCGGCGTGGATAGCTATGCATACGTCCTATGACCGACTCTATTTCTACGGTGACGATCGGCCAATCCACGTCAGTATTGGCCCTCAAAGTCAGCGGGAGTTTGTCGAAGTTCGGACGCTAGCGACAGGGCGGAGGATGCCGCGTGTCGTCAGGGACGTGGAAGCGTATTTGGGTCAGGAGCTCGTGATGCGCGTAGAGAACGCCGAATAAGTGTCTGTTGAATTAGAGCCAGGTGTCGGGATCGATTCCGTGCTCCTCTAGTATCTGTCTCGCGGCGTTCTCCAAGGCTTGGTAGTCGGCGTGATATTGCTCCCAGACCTTGTAGTAGAGACTATGCCCAGAGACCTTGTCGCCGGCGTTGATCTGAGCGAGGTATGTGAGTCTCCTGCGAACGCCGTCCGGATCTCTGAACGTTGGCGCTCGGTCTTCATTCGGATGGATGGGCAGTCGATTCAGAGTCCGGCTAAGCTGCAACACTCGGGGATGATGTTTTGACGGTTGGTCCGAACCCAGCCGCCTGAGCGTCCAGAATGCTAGTGTCAGTTCGTCCTCAGTCCAATCAGGGTTTTGTTTTGACACTACATTTTGTTCCTGGCGAAGAAACAGGGTATAGCTCCCAGGTTCATACTCCGGGCAGGGAAAAGGCAATGCCAGCGCATTCACGCCAGCAAAGCCTCCACGACAGATCATGAGGCGTGAAGCGGCTGGTTGCAAGCCACCAGACAGCGGATTGTGGAGACCTCCATGGACAATACAAACGACCCTGACCGGCTCGCCCGCGTCCGCCAGCGCCTCCACGCCTTCGTCCGCGCGCGGGACTGGGAGCAGTTCCAGACGCCCAAGAATCTGGTCATGGCGCTGACGGGGGAGGTGGGTGTCAGCCCCGCCCGATATTGTCCGGATAGTAACGGACTAATTTGTCCGCCCACCCAAGCTGGGTACCTTCTGAGCA
>NZ_JBNAZM010000106.1:0-3194 GCF_051195215.1 Arhodomonas sp. AD133
CGTATCCACCGGTCAGCACCGGCAACATTCATTAGCAATCCGAGGGCTCACTGTCGGAAAAAGGTTGACACATTCCGTCTTCGCCCTCGCCGTCTCGCAGTCCCCCGAGGTTGCTGCGTCGACGATGGCGACGATCTCGTCGGTATTGTCCTCACATCGTTCGAAGATATCCCGGACGATGCCCAGGCGTTCGCGCCCATAGGTGTCGAGCAACCCGTCGCCGGCCTGGCCGTGGACCACGGCGGCCGGCTTCCAGGCGAGTTTGGCGACGCTGTGCAGGCCGGTATTCAGCCCAAGCCCGCCGGCGGGCGAGAACCGTGCCGCCACATCGCCCATCAGGAAGATTCGGCCGGTGCGTCACTGCTCCGCCACTTGCGGCGTCATCATCCAGGAGCTGACGCTCAGCACTTCCACCGGCATCTCCGGTAGGCCCGAGGCGGCGCGCACCACCTCGCGGAGCGTGTCCTCGTCGTAGTCGTCCGCCGTCTCGCCCGGCTGCAGAAAGTTGGCGCATGAGCCAGAGGTCGTGGCCGTTCACCGAGACGAAGAGCTCGTGGCATTCTCCTTGAGCAGGCTGTAGAGGATCGAGCGGCGCCCCGCCAGGTGCGGCCCGTAGTCGGCACGGAAATAGACGTTCAGGAAGTGATCGCGATCGCCGGGGCCGTGCGTCGCGATACCGAACCGCTCGCGCATCCGGCTCGCCGCACCGTCCGCCGCGTTGAGCCAACGCGCGCGCAGCTCGTTCGAGGCCCCGCACTCGCGGTTCACGACGGTAGCAGTCACGCCCTCGCCGGTTTCCGCGACCTCCGTGACGCGCGCGCCGAAGCGGATGTCGGAAAGCGGCGCGGCCGCCACCGCCGCCCGGAGCACGGACTCCGTATGGGTCTGCGGGCAGTGGAAGCGTGTGCAAGGCGTCGGTGCGTCCGCCGGCTCGACGGCCGGGGAGCGGCCGAGCTCCTCGCCCACGAGGCTCGTGAGCCAGATCTGGACGGCATCGACCTCCGCCGGGAGCGCCGCCTCGCGCCTCTCCGCCAACAGGCCGAGCTGTCGGTAGATCTCGGCCGTGCGCCGGGTGATCCCCATCGCCTTCGGATACGCGGTGATGTGCGGATGCTTCTCGAGCAGAACGTTCGGCACGCCCTGGCGCTCGAGGAGAAGCGATGCCATGAGCCCGCAGGGCCCGCCCCCGATGATCACCACCTCGGTATCCATGGGCGAAACAGACTCATCCGATCACAGGTCATGCCACCTGTCAGCGAGCCTGTCGGGCGTTGTGTCGCTTCGACAGGCCCAGGTGCGACGCCACCGCCAGGGGCTTGCGACGCCCGATTCAGCCGCCTCGATGGTCAGGGGCGCGAGGCGCGTGGTGTAGCGAGGTCTACGTGAGCGACGAGCAACGCCGCGACAGCGCCCGACAGGCTCGCCCGAAGGGCGCGCTCGTGCGGCCCGGCGGTGGCGTTGCGCTCACTCGACGTGAGCCTCGCCACGCCTTCGCTCACGCGCCTTGCAGCCGAACCGCACAAGCGCTCTGACACGTGGCATGACCTGTGACCGGCTTAGTGACGCGCCAATTCGCCCGAATCAACGCCCCCCGGTAATCGCATGGCTGGCAGGTCTCGCCTGATCGTGTTCCTGTCGCGAGTTACGCTTTTTCTACCCACGGCAGGTGTCGCGAGACGGCCTCACGGCCATGGAACCGAGCACGGGAAGCGGGAGGATATGAGCGGCACGACGGACGACGCCCCCGGCAGGCAACACCACCCACTGCGCTGCTGTCGACTCGCCCCTCACGAACAAGCCGCCAACGACCACTCCCCTTCGCCACCATCATCCGACCGCCCCCGGGCACACCCGGCCACCCACTCCAACCGCGCCGCACACCGCTCCAACGCAGCCACCGACACCGCCCCCTCATCCAGCAACGCCGACAACGTCGCCTCCCAGGCAGCGTCCCGGCCACACGGCGCGCCCGCCACCGCCACGCACAGGCGGTTCAACACCGCATCCCGCTCGGTCATAATTCCCCCTCCCCCGCGTGCCGGCACATGCGGCGCAGGGCTTCGAGATTGACCATGCGGTAACGCCCGAGCTTCACCGTCGGGAGCTGGCCGCGGCTGATCATGCCGCGCACCACGTCTTCGCCAAGGCCGGAGAGATGGGCGAAGCGCTGCCTGGTCATCAGACAGACGTTCGGTTGTTCCAGGGTGGGCATTTCCATATGCTTGTCCTGCACAGCGATACACTCTATGTCACAGGGAAGGCGGGTATACGGCGTTTGAGGTAAGGGCAAACGCAGTACATGCCGCCATGGCGGGATGCCAACGATTGGCGACAGGATCAGGGAAATCAGGACCAGCATGGACATGGGCCGCACGCGCTTCGGCGAGACCATCGGTGTATCCATGCGCACACTGGAAGCGATCGAGCGCCGGGGTAGCTCCCCACGTAGCGACGTCCTCGAACCTATCGCCAGGAAGTGGCCGGAATACAGCTACTGGCTGCTCACCGGGGACACGATCCCCGAGAAGGGGCATATCAGCCCGGCTCTCGCCAAGCCCCGCGACAGCTCGACCGACAGCGTTGAAGCGTCCTGAGAGGTAAAGAGTGAGCGGTTCCATATGCTCGGCAAGCGTCCACAATCCAAGATCAACACTTAGTCACAAGTGACTACTTGTCGACTAGTGTAGTCATGAGTGACTACCTGTCAATGGGTCTAGGCGAGAAGATTCGACAGATACGCGAGGCCGAAGGCCTGACCCGGAAGGCGTTCGCCGAACGCACCGGCATCCCCAAGGACACCATCATGCGCATCGAGCAGGGCCGCAACGAGCCCAAGGGCCCGATGCTGCAGACCATCGGCCGCATGTGGCCGCAGTATGCTTATTGGTTACTGACTGACCAGACGGATGCGGCCAACGGGCACATCAGTCCGGAGTTGGCCGTAACGCCCAAGAACTTGCCTGAAGCATGAGACACAGTTCTTCCGGAAACGCACAAACAGATTCAGGTCATTGCCCATCAGGGCAATGACCTGAACCACCGGGTAGCTTTGAACGCACCGAAACCAAGGCGTGGCATAACAATGAAGCTCAGCCGCGCAGCGCTAGCTGCGTCGGATGGAGTGATGGGATGGACTCCTCCCGCCGCCTTATTCGGCATCCAAGTGCCATGCTGGAAGTGCTGCTTTCAGCAAC
>NZ_JBNAZM010000107.1:0-3100 GCF_051195215.1 Arhodomonas sp. AD133
ACGAGCGTCACCGACAACGCCGGGCGCACCACCCGCTACACCTACGACGCCCTGGGCCGGCGCGTCGTGATCGAGGACCCGATGGGCCACACCGTGCGCTACGCCTACGACGACGCCGACAACCTGCGCGCGGTGACCAACCAGCGCGATGTCGTCATCCGTCGCTTCGTCTACAATCGCCGCGGCGAGAAGACCCGCACCGTCTGGCCCGACGGCGAGACTTGGCGTTACGACTACACACCAACCGGTAAACTCAAGGCTCAGACCGACGCCAAAGGCCAACGCACGGTGCACAGCTACGATGCTGCCGGCCAACGCACCGCCACCGCCTACTACTCGGACGCCGCCACAGGGACACCCGCGCGCCGGATTACCTTCGAGTACACCGATACGGGCAAGCTGGCCGGCTACGAAGATGGCGAGACGTCCGCTACGTACGGCTACGACCGCCTCGATCGCCGCACCACGACCACCGTCGACTTCGGGCCGTTCACCAAGACCTTCCGCTACGACTACACCGCCAACGGCCAGAAACAGGCGCTCACCTACCCGGGCGGTGACCGCTACGGGTTCACCTACAACGACGCCGGACTGCTCACCGGCATCGACTTCCCCGACGGGGCGCACCTGGTCCGTGACCAGTTCCAATGGCACACGCCCGGGCGCGTGCTGCTGCCCGGCGGCGGCGAGCGCCACTTCACCTATGATGGCTTCCTGCGCCCCACCCGCATCCGCGGCGAAGACCCGGCGGATGCCACCATCATGGACTACCGCTACACCTACAATGACGCCGGCAACATCACCGTCAAGGCCACCGAGCACGGACGCTACGAATACACCTACGACCGCCTCGACCGCCTCACCGACGCGGTGAACCCCACGCTCGCCGACGAGCACTACACCTACGACCCGGCGGGCAACCGGCTCACCAGCGCCGACACCGAGGGCGAATGGCGCTACAACGCCGCCAACCAGCTGCTCGGCTACGATGACGTCAGCTTCACCTATGACGCCAACGGCAGCACCGTCACCCGGACCGAGGGCAACGACACGACGCACTACGACTACAATCTTAACAACCGCCTAGAACGCGTGGAGCGTCCCGATGGCCTTGTCGCCCGGTATGCCTACGACCCCTTTGGGCGGCGGCTTTGGAAGGAAGTTGATGGAGATCGTACCTACTTCCTCTACGCTGATGAGGGGCTCATAGCCAAGTACGACGCAACTGGCACTCTCATCCAGCGGTATGGGTTTGCCCCCGACAGCGTATGGGGAACGAGGCCGGTCTGGGCAGAGTCCGATGGTAAGCGACATTATTTCCACAGTGATCATCTTGGTGCGCCCCATAAGGCTATTTTATCTAATGGCGCAGAGAGTTGGTCTGCACACTATACTGCGTTCGGCGAATCGAACGACCGTAACGGAGGTGCTAAGTGGGCTTTTAGGTTGCCGGGGCAGTATCACGATGCCGAAACCGGCAGGCACTACAATTACTACCGGACCTACGATCCCAGGGTCGGGCGCTACGTAAGCAGTGATCCGATCGGGCTTGAAGGTGGGCTGAATACGTATAGCTACGTTGAAGCGAATCCGGTTAACTATCTGGATCCGCTTGGGCTCACTAAGACGATTTACCCTGGGCAAGACCCAGAAGATGTGCCGGATGATGACCCATCAGATCCGGATCCCGCATTTCCTGATAATGATGATCCTTTTGTATGCAGTCTGAAGTGCACCAAGAAACAAGCGAAAGGGGTCAAGAATTGCACCAAATCATGTTGGGGGCCGAACGGATACGCAGCTAGAGCGTGCCAACAATCTTGGCGTACATGGCATGTCAATTGCCAAGTACATTGTGCATTGAATGACTGAGAGTAATACTTTGAAGCTTTCTAAAAATGTTGCTATCACTTTTACAGTAGCTTTTCTGCTTGGCGTTTTCGGGTTCGTGCTAGGTTTGGCTTTGATTTCAAAATATACAGTCATTCGGGAAATGCAAATCTACGAAGAACAACTGGCCGAGAATCTCACGATGTTTTCCTATTGTAAAAAAGAACAATGCGGGACAAAAATTCAAAAAATGCTGGTCCGGCAGAACGATAAAGCAATCGATCGGGTTGCTGCGCTGCAGCAAGAACTCGACGATAGTTCTGTAGCACAAATTCCTTTTGGAGTTCCGATAGTGGCGGTGCTCTCTTATGGTTCAATCGAAGTTCCAAGTAGCGAAAATTTGCGCCACGATTACGAAAGGCTAGGCTGTGGTCTGAATGGAGTAATATGCACTCAAAACGCTCCGAATCAGCCGTGATCCAACCGCGAGACTTCGGCACCGGGTCTATCTTCGTGTAAATGAAAGACTCTGGGGCCGCGAAAAATAATAGGGGACAGACCACGTTTTTGAGGTATCCTTTCGGCCTGCTATTGCTCAAGGAGGAGCCATGCCACGCCGCCCTCGTCTTATTCTTCCCAACGTCCCGCTCCACGTGATCCAGCGGGGCAACAACCGCCAGATCTGCTTTGTTACCGCGGCCTCGGGGGCCAGGTCTATCCTCGTAGCATCGGTTCCTGGCGCATCCAAGTCTCGCTCTCGATCCGTTCTTCCTCCTTTTCTACTTGGCAGCCGATAGCCCGTCCGGGCGCCGCTGTTGTGGGCCGGCTGCGCGCGGTGACCAACCAGCGCGAGGTCGTCTGATCTTGCCCACCATCAGAGGCGGTGGGTGATGCGGTAATCGATGATCTCCCAGGCATCGGCGTCGGCGCCGGTGAGCTCGGGGGCGCCGAGATCGATCGTCTCGACCGGCACGTCGGCGTCGAAGCGCAGGCCCTCCTCGGTGACGGCGTCACCACGGTCCTTGCCGGATCCGCGCTGGTCTCGCTCGTAACGGATCCGCTGCCTCGGCCGCGCCTCGGGCTCCGGCGCTTGGTCACGCGCGAACAGATCGGCGACGGCGCTGTCGCCATCGACCCGTCGGCGTTCGGACTTTTGCCCGAAGAGCTGGCGCTTGAGCCAGTCGAGCTGACGGCGCAGCTTGGCGTTCTCCGCCAGCAGCTGCTCATACGAGGGCGCCGATGTCGATGCCGTGTGCATGGCGCGCGATTA
>NZ_JBNAZM010000108.1:0-3047 GCF_051195215.1 Arhodomonas sp. AD133
ATACCGTGCACATTGCAGGTCGTGCCCACGAGGGTGTGACCCACCCCAACGCCGAGCAACTGGAGCTGTTCAACACGCTCGGAATCGACGTACCAAAACGGCCTTGCTGAGCCTGTTGTAACACGATCGGATCATCCGATATCGAAAAATCAATAACTTATGCCGATAGCTGTGGAACTCCGGGGCGCGAGCGTTGGGTGAAGCGGTCGGTGAACGCCTGATCGTTGTCGGTGAGCAGGGTGTGGATATGAAACGGCGCCTTGTCGATGAGCCAGCGCACGAACCCCAACGCAGAGCGCCGGGAGTTCGTCTTACGCTGCTGCAAATAGACTCAACGACCCGCCCGATCGATGCCACGAACAGATACCGCCGCTCGCGCTCATCGGGCATCGGCGGGAGGTATTTGATATCGACGTGCACGTAGTCGGGCACATCGTCGCTGAAGGTCTTCGCGCGCTGGTCGGCAGCGTACTCGGCTGGGTCAGAAGATTTGTCCGTTGACAGCAGATCATCCAGGGGCAAGCATAAGCTGCGCCGCAGCTCAACCACGATGGCCTCCTGCGCCGCCGACAGCGTCGTCGCCATCTGCTGCGGGCGGTGCCAGCTCGGGCGTGGACTGTCGTGCTGCTCATGCGTACCTACCTTCCGTGCTCGGTTCCATGGCCGTGAGGCAGTCTTGCAAGGCCTGCCTGGGTTGGAAAAGGGGGTGACTGTTGACAGGAATACAATCAGGCGAAACCTGACAGATAGTCTGAGCGGCAATACGGGGAGCCGGCCGATGTCGTCGGCGCGGGGACGGAAGCGGAAGAAACAATGAACGAAAAGCCTTATGCGAAGCGGGCCGTCGAGTTCGCTGACGCGCTCGTGAAGCAGCAATTCGAGGCGGCATACGGCATGCTCGGCGAACGGTTGCGGGAGGAGGTATCTCCCGCGCAATTGCGTTCGAGTTATGAGGCCATGGTGGGGGATGCCGAACGCACTCCCACCGTGGTAGAGCTCGTAACCACCATGGAGCAGTGACCGGGCCGCGAGCCGGACGACGCGGGGTGGGCGTACGTTGCCATCGCAGGCGACGTTTTTTCGGAGGCGGTTACCGTCGTGGTTGAACACGCTGGCAATGGGTTCGCTATTCGGGATATCGAATGGGGACGCCCGTGAGCGGCTCGTTGCCTCGTTGCCGGGGAGTAGCAAACGGTTCACGCTTGCGGTTCCCCGGAATGTGCTGACCGGCTTGTCCGCAGGACAGGCACGGCAGCGCAGCGTCATTTGAATTGAATAATAAGGAGATATGGACGTGAGCAAGTTTGCCGCCATTAAATCTGCCGGCACCAACGGGGTGAATTACGACGTCGGTAACGACGATATCGTCGACAAGTTGGAAGCCTGGGACGCACAATACGGTATCGAGGTTTCCGAGATCTCGCAGGACAGTGTCAAGGTCACCTTCAACTCGCTGCCGGATGATGTGGCGGGCTTGGCGAAAGAGATCTACGAATTCTGCCCTGATGTCATCGATCAGGGCTTCGGCGTCATGGACGAAATGGTGGAGATGATGGAGGAGAGCGGTCAGCCGCTCGACCCCGCAATCGCCAAACTCGTCGAAGGCGTCGATTTCGACGACGACGATTTCGGCGAAGTGCTGCTGCAGCGATCACTTAGCTCGACTCGCGCGGTAACCCTGTGGTGGGATTGACGTGAAAAGGCGACAGGGATGTCCCTGAAATACCGATGGTTTCCGCCGATGCGGTTGCCGTCGTTGCGACGTTTACCGGTAATGCCGTGGGCTCGCCCAGGCGTTGTGGGCACTGAACGAGGGGCGAGTGGAGGAAACCGGTACGGGGGTGCGGATCCGACCGTTGACGACCGTGGATGCAGCATCGTTCAAGGCCTTGCGCCTCGCCGGCCTTCGCGAATGTCCTGTGGCGTTCGGATCGAGCTATGAAGAGGAACGTGACGGTACGCTGGCGAACGTCTCGGAACGAATCGGCCCGACGGCAACGTCGGCCGTTTTCGGGGCATTCGACTCATCGGAGCTCGTCGGTGTGCTTGGCGTAAGCCGGCACACCGCGCGTAAATGGTGGCACAAGGCGAGCCTCTGGGGCATGTATGTCATGCCCGCACACCGAGCAAACGGCGTCGCCAGGGCGTTGCTGAACCGTGGGATCCGGTTCGCCGCGTCCATGGCCGGCGTACGGTGGCTGACACTCTCCGTCGCCGTCACCAACGCAGCCGCACAGGCACTTTACGAATCCGTCGGCTTCCGCTGTTACGGGCGCGAACCCGAGGCGTTGTGCGTGGGCGGTGTGTATCACGATGAGCGCCTCATGGCACTGCCTCTCACTCGCCGGGCGGGTCCGAATACGCACTGACAACCTGTGACCGGGCGGCGGATCCCGGAACCGCTCAAGCAAGCGACGATATCGCCGATAACCCTATATGGCAGGGATGCGGTGTGTGCCGTCTTTGTTTGGGGCCGGGGGAAATCCATGCATCGGGTCAACCGTCGCAGTATCGCGTTTCAGCTCAATCTCGCCCTTGCCACTGCGGTGGTTGTCGTTCTGGCGGCACTGGTGGTCTTCGCCAGTGGCTTCACCCAGCGACAGATGCTGGATGGCACTCGTACGGAGCTCCAGCGGCAGGTCGGGGTGCTCGACCGGATGCTCGAATTCTATTACGACGTGCTGGAAAACCGGGCGAACGAGTATGCGCGGATCTTCGCTGGGTTCTTCGATACCACCTTGAGCCTGGATGGCGACGCGACCGTCGCTGTCGGCGACTATGCAGCGCCCGTGATCCGTGCTGGTGAACGCGCGCTCAATCTGAATTACGACGAAGTCGATGCTTTCGCGGAGCGTACTGGCGGCAATGCAACGGTCTTCGTACGTTACCGGGACGATTTCCTGCGCGTGACGACATCACTGCGCAAACCCGACGGCAGCCGTGCCACCGGCACTCTGTTGGGCAAGAATCAGGTTCCTTCTCGATCTGTGTGGGTTCCAGGGTGTGAAGGCGGGTAGCCGGTAGGTAGCGATGACCGATATGTTGTG
>NZ_JBNAZM010000109.1:0-3024 GCF_051195215.1 Arhodomonas sp. AD133
GCCTACCGGCCCGCCAACGCCGTGCCGATGAAAGTGGCGCTCTACGACGAACCCGCCAGCCGGGCGCGGGCGAACGCACTCGCGCGCGAACAGCGCGCCGACCCCAACGCCGACCTCCCCGACGACGCCGCGCCCGCCTACGCCTGGGTCTACCGCCCGGAGATGCAGTTCTCCGTGTTCGACCTCCAGGTCAATTCCGTGCAGTTGGACGACGGTACCGGGCAACCAATCAATGTCATCGATCTTTCTGACGAGTCGGCACAGGTCGACCTCGACTCGGATGTGCTCCGGCTTCTCCTGACGTATGAGTTGGAGGAACCCGAGTTTCCTGCCCTCGAATCATTAGGCCCTGAACGGACTCTCGTATTCGAGATTGCCGGCGAAGAACGGTATGCAACGTTCACCGTTGGCAGCGACGGCACAATCGTCTTCGACGACCTTTCCTTCCTTGAGCATATAGAGTCGGACGATTTTATCGCCATTCGCCTCCTCGGTAACGAGGATTCAGAAAACATATTGTGGGAATATGTCGTGGACGTCGATCTGGATATCGATTCAGATAACGACAACGGTTACGGCGCGCCCGATCGATCCGTTAAAGAGGATGAAATCGAGAACACTCCGATCCCGCTTCAGCCCGGAAAGCTGATGGTGGTGCACACCAAGGATTCTGACGGTGACGGCCTCCTGGATCCGATCGACTTTGACGGCAGTGATCTCTTCGCGCCCGTCGTTCTGGAGCTACCTGACTTCGTGGAACCCGCGACGGCAGCGATCGTCTTTCAGTATCGAGCCTCGGATCCGTCTCAAGTCTCGATAATTGACGACGCCTCGGGGCGTTCTATTCATCTACCTGCGGGCATCTTTCGGATCTGGCGAAAGCAAGGTGATCGGGGTCGCGACGTCGACAACATCCTCGACGGCGGTGACTATATCCCCCCAGGGACGCCCATTCCAGCGGAGGAGCTTGGCTTCCGCAGTGGGGTTCATGAGGTCGAGCTCTACGTCGAGGCGGTACGAAGCGCCGATGCCCAATCACGCCTCCGGCTCGAAGCGAACCTGGCACCGTTAACTCCCTAAGGAGCTTGTAAGGCAGAAAAATGCGCATCACAACATTGTTGATAGTTATTGTTTCCGCCTTGATCACAGTCTCTCCTCGAGACACTCTCGCCGGAAAACTGGTGAAGGATCTCGTTCGTGTCGGGGTCCTTGAGGGGAAGGTAAAGGACGGCTGCGGGAATCCGATTGGCCTCGAGGGGACGCAGCACGGTTGCGATTTCCAGCCGTATCCTGACGAGGCGAGTGAGTATTGCGGCTATAGTGGCGTGGGCGACCGGATTGACTTTGTCTACGGCGTTGCCGGCGTGTCTGAATCCTCTGTTGCCACTGACTTGGGAGTTGCTGCCGAGCTCGTGATCGAAGCTGAGAGCGGTCAGCAGGTCTGGCGACAACCGGTGACACCCACATACGGTAGCCCAATGGAATACGGGGTTTACTCCTGGGAGCTAGCTAGTAATGGCGGAAAGGTGGACGTTGATCGCCGTGGCGCCAATTTCTTCGCGACGTTCGAGTTGCGCAGCAATAGTAGTGGAGCAGGAGTATCGCAAAAGACCTTGCCGCTAAAATTTTTTATTGACGATTGCGAGGAGCGGCAAGAGATTATTCGGGGGCTGCAGGGTGAGGCAGGTGTGTTTCAGGATCCAGCCTTCTCAAAGTATTTGGCGCTTGAGGACGCGGTGGCGACGCGAATATGCGACCGATTGAGCAGATCGTTTCTCGACTATTCGAGTTTCTCGGACCCAAAAGAGGAAGGGTTTCATCAACGCTGCAAGTACCAGTGCGTTAATAATCATTTTACGAACAGGTTGGTCGATTTGGCTCGAAATCCTGGTGACTCGGTGCTGCGGCGTGCACACGATATAGTAGAGTTAAAACGGCTTGATCCTGCTGGTGATTATGGGAGTTACAATGTTGTCAATGACACTCTTCTAATGCTTCACTATGTCGACATGGAAGATCATTTGCGTGCTGAAGGGTATATTAAATGTGGGGGTGCCCTTAATAGTGCAGACTCAGCTCAGTCGGTTGAAATAATTGTAGATGCCTTTTCTGAGGTGGTGGCTGGTTCTACCGCTTATTCCGGATTCGTGTCAATGTTTGGAGAGTCGGAAGTTCGGAGGCATCTTCGGCGCACGGAGCGTTTTTTTGAGATGGGTAAAGAGCAGGAGTGAAACGAGGTATGATAAAAGAGCGTTTGCTTGCGGTTTTAGTGGTTGTCGTAAATTTTTCTGTTGTGGACGCTGCGGAGCTAAAAGGTAAGGTTTTGGGGGCGAATGGTGAACCCGTGCAGGCTGGGGTCGTGGTTGCGCAGGTTGGTCGGCCATATTTTCCTGACGCGAATACCGAATGGAAGATCCTCTGGGAGGGTGTGTCAGATAATAGAGGCGGGTTTTTTGTCAACACAGAAGATAGTGAGGCCTCGCAGATTGCGATCTTGGTCGATAACGGGCGCCCCGATGAGTTCGTGGTCAGGTATGCTGTTGCCCGAGTAGATAATAGTATTACTGTTTCGCAAAGGGAGCCAATTGAAAGAACTGAAGGTAATAGGAGTTTTAAAATTAGAGTATATAGTCAGGGCGAGGAGATCGACTATAGTAATAACCTGAATACTGTGGTGTTGTTTGGGGTTGATGATGGCAATTCTAGTTATGGTCTGAAGTTTATGGAGGTTATGTACCACATGACCGACAAATACTCGGTATACGGATGGCCAAATGGTAGCTATCGATATTTCGCGTCTCTTTGGGTGGAAGAAGACGACCAATATCATGTTGGATCGGGTGTAGTGACCGTTGACGAGGGTACAGACTTTGTGAAAATTGAAATTCCGTGATCTAAATCTTGGTATCAAGGAGCAGAAAACAGGAGCGGAAACCGGGACCTGACAGGCGGGGAGTCTCGGGCCAATTGCGTTGCCACTGCGTCAAAGTCTGGGCGTCCTGAAAGGGGCGATACGCGGCCTGC
>NZ_JBNAZM010000110.1:0-2951 GCF_051195215.1 Arhodomonas sp. AD133
ACGAAAGCTGGCATCGTCGATGCCATAGAGCTTGACCACCAGCGGGGCCTCGTAGCACCAATAGCCGCGATACGCATCGTTTTCCGTGATGGTGTGCGGCTCGCGGAGACCGCCGCGCTTGTAAACGGCGGGGTACCAGGCATCCATAAATTCAACCATCAATGCCGGGCGATCGGCTTCGTCGGCGTCGATGACGTCCATCAGTTTCTGGTAGGGGCGTGAATGGATCAGGCGCTCGCCGATGGGGCGTTCGGTATCGCCCAGGCGATGGGCCAGGGTGTCGAACAGGCGGTCCTGGCCTTCGTTGCCGGTGAGCGCCAGGATCTGGCGGATGTGGTCTTGCGGACGCCCCAGGCAAACAGCAAACGACAGCCACCACAGCGAATGCATGAAACGCTCGAATGTAAACTCCTCGTGTTGTATCCGGCTATCCTGCTCCTCCTCGGGCAGGGCGTCGGCGTAGAATGCCTGTAGTTTTCGGAATTCCAGCAGCCGATCCACATCATCACCCAGATCGGCAATGGCATCGCCCCGGCAGTAGCGGTATTCGAGGCGTTCAAGGGTTTGCCGAACCAGCATGTGGCAAACTAACATGCGGTTATAGGGCTGGAGTGTGTCTGGCTGCTGAATCCTGGACCAATAGTATTCCACCTCGCCCCAAGCCGCTTCAGCGGCTTCATCGAAATAGGCTTTGTCTCGCAACGTATCGCGCATGGTGGTTTCCTCGCTGTTGGTTATTATGGGAATTTGCCGGCATTGCCGCGCACCACATAGCCACGACCATTAATGCGGCTCATCCTCAAGCTGTTATCGGGCTTGAGGCGGATCAGCACGCGTTCGACACTGCCATCCGCCAATCCCCGCCTTATGGCCAGGGCCTCTTCCCGGCTCAGTCCGGCATTCCGCAGCCGGTCGCTGCCAAGAATCCAATCATTGCTCATCTGCCGCCCATCGAGGGTGCGGCGCAATCCCCCTCTATTGTACTTGGCCTCGGTGATGACGTAATCGGGCGGTGGGTTGGTATTACGGTAGACCCCGTCGATACCCGTATGGCCAGGGCGATAGCGGCCATCGGTTTTGCCCAGGGGCTTGTAGCCTTCCGCCAGCATGCGCTCGTGGGCGGTGGCCTCGGCACGGGCGGCGTTGGCGTGGACACCGCGTCGGACTCGGGGCTTGCGGGGTGCGTTTGCCGCGTCGTCCGCCCGGGTGGTGCTTGTTGCCTCGTCTGCCCCCCGTGTGGCGCTTGCTGCCTCCTCTGCCCCGCGCGTGGTGCTTGTTGCCTCCTCTGCCCCCCGTGCGACGCTCGCTGCCTCCTCTGCGCCCCGTGCCGTGCGCGCCGCCTTGCCCGCGGTAGCGGGGCCACGCACCCAGCCAACGCCGGGTATGAAAATCGAGGCCACCGCGCCGCCTTGCTGGGCATCGTTGTCGATACTGAGAATGTCGTCGACGTACCCGGATTCTTTGAATTCGCGCGATTGAGTGGCGAGCTCGTTGGCGCGTTGTAGGTTGCCTTCGTCGTAGGCCCGCAGCGCCAGGTAGTCTAGCGTTTTGTTGTAGAGCTGTGAGGCGGGAGCGTACTTTGTGGACGCGACGGCCAGGTTGTAGAGGTCGGAGGGGGTGTTGACCACCGCCTTGCCCATGCCTTTGGCGGTTTCCAGCGGTTGCTCCCAGGAGGCGCTGGCCACGTCCTTGGTGCGCTCCCAGACCTCGCCGCCGTAATCGCTGGCCCGCTCCCATGGGCTGCGGTCATCGGCGCGTTCATCGAGCAGCGCCTGCAGCTCGGGGCTCACCCGGTCGCCGGGGGCCGGCGTGGCCGGCATGGCCTGCTCGGTGAGCAGCTCTCCGCGTGCCCCGCCTTTACCGCTTTCATCGCAGTTGATCTGCACGGCGCTGCCATGGCGCACCACCGGTTGGCCATTGACGATCACATCGTCCTGGCCGTCGAGGAAGCGGACATAGCCGGTCTCACCGGAGGTCTTCGAGACCAGGTGCTCGCCGGCATCGCCGTCGATGCCGCGGTGCATGTCGTCGACGCGATACACCGGGCGGTTGTTGCAACCTGTCCACTGAGGCGAGGTAACCCCACCGGACTGGGTAGCGTTGGCCGGTGGTTGTCAGGACGGACGCTGGAGCAGCCGGTTATTCAGCCGGCGCCTATGGGCGGCGGCTTTTGTCACAATGGCCAGCCAGCTTGGTGGGATGCGCGTTGATCGCCCCCAAGCGCGCTGGCGGGGGCGTTAGCGCACCAGATCAGCCGGATAATGGGGGTGGTCGCGGAAGGCGCTGTCGTCGATGGCAAAAGCGCGCACGACCAGCGCCGCTTCCAGGCACCAGTAGCCGAAATAGCAATCCCAGAAACCGAAATCGCCGTCGCGCTCGTGATTGCCGTACCAGGCGGTGTCTTCGCTGCCGTGGTACCAGTGATGGAGGAATTGATTGACCAGCGCACTCTGCGCGCCGGCCGGGGCGGCGATGGCCTGCAGAAGCGGTGTGTAGAGCTCGGGAAACGCCAGTGACTGGGTGGCCGGTGGCTCACCGTGGCCGAGGCGATGGCGGAGGTGATCGAGCAGCGCATCGGCGCCGGCATTGTCGATCAGGGCACAGACCTGTCCCACATGCTCGTGCGGCTGGCCGGTGCCCACCGCCAGCGCCAACCACCACAGCGCCAGTTGGTAGCGGGTGAGCATGGGCTCGCCGGCCACCGTACCGCGGCCGCTGATGGCCCAGTAGCGCCGGCCGGCGGTCTGGTGACGCTCTGGCATGGTGGCGATGGCCTCGGTCAGGGCCTGGCGCGCCGGCAGGATGGCGCGCACGCGCTCGCCGAGCTGCTCGATGGGGGTACCGGCCGAGTAGCTGGCAATGGCCGCGAAAATCGTGCACTCGTAGTACTCGTTGGCGAGGTCCACCGCGTGGCTGGGAAGCCCATGATCGCCCTCGGCCAGGCGCTCACG
>NZ_JBNAZM010000111.1:0-2918 GCF_051195215.1 Arhodomonas sp. AD133
GAGCGCTGGACCCGGACCTTCGACGCCGCCGGCAACCGCACCTCTAGGACCGATCCGCTCGATCGCACGACCAAGACTGCCTACGACGGCGCCGGCCACCGCGTGAGCGTCACCGACGCGGCCAACCGGACTGCCACCTTTCATTACGACGACGCCGGGCTGCTTACTCGCGTCGTCGATCCCGCCAGCGGCGAAATGACGCTGGAGTACGCGGCCAACCGTCAGTTGCGGCGGATGGTCGATGCCAGCGGTAAGGAACGGCAGTTTAGCTATCGCGGCAATCGAGTGAAGACCGTCACCGACGGCGTCGGCAATACTATCACCTACCACTACGGTGGTGACGCCGCCAACGCCGGGCGCACGCGCCTGGCGCGCATCGAGTTGCCCACTTACACCGAGCGCTACCGTTACGACTCCCGCGGCCACCGGATTGAGGTCACCCGCACCACACCCGCCGGGCTCACCGAGACCGAGCACTATACCTACGATGCCGCCGGCAACCGCACCAGCGTGACCGACAGCGCCGATCGCACCACCCGCTACACCTACGACGCTCTGGGCCGGCGGGTGGTTACCGAGGACCCAATGGGCCACACCGTGCGCTATGCCTACGACGATGCCGACAACCTGCGCGCGGTGACCAACCAGCGCGACATCGTCATTCGTCGGTTTGACTACAACCGCCGCGGCGAGAAGATTCGGACCATCTGGCCTGACGGCGAGACCTGGCGTTACGACTACACACCAACGGGTAAACTCAAGGCTCAGATCGACGCCAAGGGCCAACGCACGGCGCACAGCTATGATGCCGCCGGCCGGCGTACCGCCACCGCCTACTACCCGGACACCGCGACGGGCACACCCGCGCGCCGGATTACCTTCGAGTACACCGACGCGGGCAAGCTGGCTGGCTACGACGACGGCGAGACATCCGCCACGTACGGCTACGATCGCCTCGACCGCCGCACCACGACCACCGTCGACTTCGGACCGTTCACCAAGACCTTTCGCTACGACTACACCGCCAACGGCCAGAAGCGCGCGCTCACCTACCCGGGCGGCGATCGCTACGGATTCAGCTACAACGACGCGGGCCTGTTGACCGGCATCGACTTCCCCGACGGCGCGCACCTCGTGCGCGACCAGTTCCAGTGGCACAAGCCCGGCCGCGTGCTGCTGCCCGGCGGCGGCGAGCGCCACTTCACCTATGATGGGTTCCTGCGCCCCACCCGCATTCGCGGCGAAGACCCGGCGGATGCCACCATCATGGACTACCGCTACACCTACGATGAGGCCGGCAACATCACCGTCAAGGCCACCGAGCACGGGCGCTACGAATACAGCTACGACCGCCTCGACCGCCTCACCGACGCGGAGAACCCCGCGCTCGCCGACGAGCACTACACCTACGACCCGGCGGGCAACCGGCTCACCAGTGCCGACACCGAGGGCGAGTGGCGTTACAACGCTGCTAATCAGCTGCTTGGCTACGACGACGTCACCTTCACCTACGACGCCAATGGCAGCACCGTCAGGCGCTCCGAAGGGAACGAAACCACACGGTACGACTACAATCTGAACAATCGCCTGCAACGCGTGGAGCGCCCCGATGGCCTCGCTACCCGCTATGCTTATGATCTCTTCGGTCGGCGATTGTGGAAGGAGGTCGACGGTGAGCGCACGTACTTCCTTTATGCGAACGAGGGGCTTATCGCCAAATACGATGCAGCAGGGACTGCCATTCGGCGATACGGATTCGTGCCGAACAGCACATGGGGAAGCGATCCAGTCTGGGCCGAGGTCGAAGGGCAACGGCATTACTATCATTCTGACCATTTGGGTGCTCCGGTGAAAATGGTTCGGGGGAACGGATTCGCTTCTTGGTCAGGTAATTATGAGTCGTTTGGGAGCGTTCATTCACCGGTTTCTCAAGTGAGATCTAATTGGCGTTTTCCTGGGCAATATTTCGATGCCCATTCTGGGTTTTATTACAATTATCTAAGAGACTACGACAGTGATACCGGTCGGTACATAGAGTCCGATCCTATTGGTTTGAAGGGTGGCATTAATACGTATTTGTATGCGGAAGCGAGGCCGACTGTTTACACGGATGAATACGGGCTTGCTGCCGCCCGAGTCGATTGTAAAAAGCTCGGTTTTCGCTTTACGCCAAAAAAGTGCTGGACCAACGGCCAGTGTTGGGATTATGCGAAGAAAATGCTTGGAAAGGGTGGGTATCCTACGGGGAAGTGTCAGTTCATCCGGGACCCCGTTAAGAAGTGGGGGTGTATACGTTGCTCGGAAACGCTTTTGGCGGCTTGTGTAGGACACAAAGCGGACCCGTCGTGTACGAATGCGTGTTTGGGGTCGAATGATGGGAGTGCCTAAGTTTGAGACCGTTATTCAAGGCTGTGGTAGCTATCCTTCTTTCTACGATCGTGTATTGGTTTGGCTATACCGTGGGCAAGTCGGAAGTGGAGCGGGATTGGATGGCGCTGTCAGCTACGTCAGATTCGGCTAATCTGCTTTTTAATCTTTCGCTTAGAAATCGCCTGATGGAGAAGGGATGCGAAGGAGGCATGTCAGCGTTAGAGCGTAAGATTGATTCTAATATATCTGTGCTTAATTCATATGATGATTTAACACTCGGGAATAGAAAGACCCAGTTGAAGAAACGATTGAGGGAGTGGTTGAAATATCGAGAGAGTCAGGGGCGCGACACAGGCGGGATAGAGATGCTTATATCAAAGCTTTGATTTTTATTATAAGGATGTTGTGGCGCTAGTGGTGTGAGAGGTTTCAGGCTCAGTTTGATGCTGTTGTGCCATCATTTAAGAGTGGCCCTACGTGTCAACCTGCTTGCCGACAGTAACCTGCGAGAAACGTGTATAACGTAGGGCACTGTAGAGGAGCAGCCG
>NZ_JBNAZM010000112.1:0-2823 GCF_051195215.1 Arhodomonas sp. AD133
CGCGCGGCTGGTGGTGGCCGCGCCGGGGGATCATCGCGAGCCGCAGCGGCTGGTGGCGCAGATTCGCGAGCACGGCGCCACCACGGTGCACTTCGTGCCCTCGATGCTGCAGGCGTTCATGACGCACGCGGCGGTGGAGACGTGCACGAGCCTCAGGCGGGTGATCTGCAGCGGCGAGGCGCTGCCGGCGGAGCTGCAGGGGGAGGTGTTCGAGCGCCTGGCATGGGTGCGGCTCGACAACCTCTACGGGCCCACCGAGGCGGCCATCGACGTCACGCAGTGGCGCTGCCGCGATGACGGCGAGGGGCACGTGGCGATCGGGCGGCCGATCAGCGCCACGCGGACCTACGTGCTCGACGGGGACCTCAACCTGGTGCCGCCGGGGGTGGCCGGCGAGCTCTACCTGGGCGGCGCGGGGCTGGCGCGGGGATATCTCGACCGCCGGGGGCTCACCGCCGAGCGCTTCGTCGCCGACCCCTTCGACGACGCCGGCGGGCGGCTGTACCGCACCGGCGACCGGGTGCGCTGGCGCGCGGACGGCCAGCTCGAGTACCTGGGGCGGCTCGACCACCAGGTCAAGATCCGCGGCTTCCGCATCGAGCCCGGTGAGATCAAGGCGCGGCTGCTCGCCGAGCCCGAGGTGCGCGAGGCCGCGGTGGTGGCGCAGCCAGGCCCGGGCGGGGCCCGGCTGGTGGCCTACGTGGTGTCCGCCGGGGGAGAAGACGTGGACACGCCGGCGCTGCGCGCGCGCCTGGGCGAGCACCTGCCGGACTACATGGTGCCCTCGGTGGTGGTGGCGCTAGCGGCGTTGCCGCTCACGCCCAACGGCAAGCTCGACCGCCAGGCGCTGCCGGCGTCGGAACTCGGTGGTGGCGAGGCCTACGAGGCGCCCGAGGGCGAGGTGGAAGAGGCGCTGGCGGCGGTGTGGGCGGAGGTGCTCGGTGTCGAGCGCGTCGGCCGGTACGACGATTTCTTCGAGCTCGGCGGACACTCGTTGTTGGCCGTGCAGTTGGTGGCCCGTGTACGAGAACGCCTGCACACCGACCTCGCGGTTGTGGATCTCTTCCGGTGCTCGACGCTAAGCGCATTGGCCGAGCGTGTCGCTTCCATGAGCGACAGCGCCTCTACCGATGACGCGCTCGCGGAAATTGATTCCTTCATCGACAGCCTGGATACCGTGGAATGACGACGATGGATACCGCGCGCATCGCGGAGCGCTTCGCCGACCTATCCGCTGAAAAGCGCCGGGCGGTCTATCAGAAGATTCGCGCCGAGGGCATGGGGATGGGGCAATTCCCCATTCCTCGAAGAAGGCAGGCGGCCGAAGGGGCCTACCCCCTCTCCCACGCCCAGGCGCGCCAGTGGTTCCTGTGGCGACTGGCGCCGCGGAGCACCGCCTACCACATCGCGGGCGCCCTCGAGCTGCGCGGGAGGCTGGATCGGGACGCACTGCATGACAGCTTCACGGCGCTGGTTGCGCGCCACGAGTCGCTGCGCACGGTCTTCCGGGTCCGCCCGGATGAGGAGGGCATGGCTGAGCAGATCGTTCTGTCGCAGGGCGGAGTCGACGTTCGCCATCGTGATCTGCGCGGGAGGCCGCAGGGCGATGCCGATACCGCTGCCCGCGAGATCGCCGATGAGCCGTTCGATCTCGGGAATGGACCGCTGCTGCGCGTGGGCGTGATCGCCCTCGCCGAGGACGAGCACCTGCTGGTGGTGGTGGTGCACCACATCGTCTCGGATGGCTGGTCGATGCAGCTCATCATCGACGAGTTCGCCGCGCATTACCGGGCGTGCGTGCGGGGCGAGCGTGTGGAGCTGCCGGCGCTGCCTGTTCAGTACGCCGACTACGCGGTCTGGCAGCGTCACTGGCTAGAAGCGGGCGAGCGCGAGCGGCAGCTGGAATACTGGCGCGGGCAACTGGGTGACGAGCAGCCCGTGTTGCAGCTGCCCACGGACCACCCCCGTCATGCCGACGGCGAGTACCGTGCCGCGCGGTTCGACCTGATGTTGCCCGGCTCGCTGACGCGCGCATTGCGCGAACGTGCCCGAGACCAGGGTGCGACCCTGTTCATGGTGCTGCTGGCAGGCTTTCAGGCGCTGCTGTATCGCTATGCCGGCCAGTCGGATATTCGCGTGGGTGTGCCGGTCGCCAACCGCAACCGCACGGAAACGGAGGGCGTCGTCGGCCTCTTCGTGAACACCCAGGTGCTGCGCAACCCGCTGAACGGGCGGCAGTCCCTGCGGGAAGTGGTAGAGCAGGCGAGATGCGCGACGGTGGAGGCGCAGGACCACCAGGATCTGCCGTTCGAGCAGCTGGTCGAGGCGCTGCAACCCGAGCGCAGTCTCAGCCACCACCCGCTTTTCCAGGTGGTGTTCAATCATCAGCGCACGGACACCCGGGTGTTGCGGCAGTTGCCGGACCTGGCGGTCGAGGAACATACGCTGGGTGAGCGTGCGGCGCAGTTCGAGCTCACCCTGAACACCCAGGAGCTGGACAGTGGCGACGTGGAAGCGAGCTTCGGCTACGCCGCCGATCTCTTCGACGCCGCGACGATCGAGCGCCTGGCGGCTCACTACCAGCGCCTGCTGCAGGCGCTGGCGGATTCGCCGGAGCGGGCGCTGGGGGAGGTGGCGTTACTGAGCGAGGTGGAGCGCTGCCAGCTCGATCGCTTGGGTGTGAACGCGCGGCGTTACCCGAACCCCGAGCCGGTGCCCCGGCTGATCGAGCGCCAGGTGGCGACGGCGCCGCAGGCGCCGGCGCTGGTCTTCGGGGCGCAGGTGCTCACCTATGCCGAGCTCAACGCCCGCGCCAACCGCCTG
>NZ_JBNAZM010000113.1:0-2771 GCF_051195215.1 Arhodomonas sp. AD133
GTAAGCGTCCGCTGACGACCGTCTTGCGCGAGAGCGGGGTGATGGTTACGTGTTGATCTCGTCGGTGAACTCGCCGTGTTCGGTGGCGGCCTCGATGGCCGCGTCGAGCCGCAATAGGATGTCGGCGAGGGACTCGTGCGGCCGGCGCCGGAGCATGGCGAGGGCGTTGTGCTCGTCAGTCGCAACGGCGACCTGACCGACCGGATCCAAGTGGCCGATGTTGATGTGGCCGTCGTCAGCGAGCAGCGTGTCGATGTTCGGCAAGTGGAGTTCGCTGATGTGCGCCATGATGCACTCCCTGATCAGGCGGCTGTAGCCTGGGGCTGCGGGTCATTGATTGTGATGTTCCAGGGCAGCAGCTCATCGATGCGGTTGATCGGATGCTGGCCGATGCGCTCGAGCACGGCGCGCAGGTAGGCGTAAGGATCGATACCGTTCATCCGGGCGGTGCCGATAAGGCTGTAGACCAGCGCCGCGCTGTCACCGCCGCGGTCGGAGCCGGCAAAGAGGTAGTTTTTGCGGCCCAGGGCCACGGTGCGCAGCGCCCGCTCGGCGGCGTTGTTGTCGATCTCCAGGCGGCCGTCGTCGCAGTAGCGCGTCAGCGCCGTCCAGCGCCCGAGCGCATAGCGCACCGCAACCGCGAAGGCCGACTTCGCGGAGACGCGCTGGAGGGTGGCGGTGAACCAGGCATGCAGGGCGTCGAGCTGCGGCCCCGCCCGGGCCTGGCGCTCGGCGCGGCGGATAGCCGGCGGCTTGCCCCGGAGATCGGCCTCGACGATGTACAGCGCGGCGATGCGCTCCAGTGCCTCGCGGGCGAGCGGGGAGCCGTTGGCCTGCTCGATGTCATGAAACTTGCGCCGCACGTGCGCCCAGCAGGCCGCCTCCCGGACGCGGCCACTGTCATACAGCGGCCGGAAGCCGGCGTAGCCATCGGCCTGGAGTACGCCCGTGAACGTGTTCAGGTGCCGTTGGGGATGAATACCCTTGCGATCCGGGGAGTAGCGGAACACCACCGCCGGTGGGGTCTCGCCGCCCGCGGCGCTCTCGTCGCGCACGTAGGTCCACAACCTCGCTGTGCGCGTGCGTCCACGGCCCGGTGCGAGCACCGGCACCGGCGTGTCATCGGCATGAACCGTGGCGCCGGCAAGGATGTGGCGCTGCAGCGCCTCTCCTAGCGGGGCCAGCAGCGCCGTGCTCGCCCCCACCCAATCGGCCAGCGTCGAGCGTGTGAGCGACACACCCTCGCGAGCGTAGATCGCCGACTGGCGGTACAACGGCAGATGGTCACAATACTTAGCCACCAGCACTTGGGCGAGCAGTCCGGGACCGGCCAAGCCGCGCTCGATCGCCCGCTCGGCGGCCGGTGCCTGGTCGATCACCCCGCACTGGCCGCAGCGGTGCTTGGGGCGGATGTGGCGCACGACCTTGAACGACGCCGGCACGTACTCGAGCACCTCGCTGACGTCCTCACCGAGGTAGGTAAGCGCGCCACCGCACGCCGGACAGGTGCACGCAGCCGCGTGCACCTGATCTTCGCGGGGGAGATCCGCCGGCAAGGACTGCCGTGCTGGGCGTGTGGGGGACGAAGATGATGACGAGGACGGCGGCTTGGGCTGATCGCTGTCGACCTCGGTCTGCGCGGCTTCTCTCTCCTCGATGGCGAATTCGAGCTGCGCGATCTGCGCATCGAGCCGCTCCGAGGAACGGCCGAACTGCTGGCGCTTGAGCCGGGCGAGCTCGAGCTTGAGTTTCTCGAGCTCACAGTCGCGGTGCTGGAGCCGGCTACGCAGCGCCGCCAACTCCGCACGGCTAGCCGCAAGCTCGGCGCGCAGGGCAGCGACCTCCTCGGGCTGTTCCGCGGTGTTGGCGGGCGTCGTCGGCATGCGCGCATTATATCGAGGACCGCCCAGCGGGGCACGCCGCCTACGCGGCGTGTTGCGGGTCGAACGTGCGCTGCGGCGTGCGCCAGTCGATCCCCTCGAGGAGCATCGCCAACTGCGCCGCGGTGAGGTGAATCGCCCCGTGCTCGAGGCGTGGCCACACGAACCGGCCGCGCTCCAGGCGCTTAGCGTATAGGCACAAGCCCTGGCCGTCCCACCACAGCAGCTTGATGCGATCGCCGCGCCGGCCCCGGAAGACGAAGATCTGCCCGGAGAACGGATCCTTGCTCAGCCGCTGGGCCACCATCGCGGCGAGCCCGTCGAAGCCCTTGCGCATATCGGTGACACCGGCGACGAGATAGATGCGCGTGCCCGTCGGTGGCGCCATCATCGGCCCAGCACCTCCAACGCCACGCGCAGCGCCTCAGCGTCGCCGCCGCCGCGGACGACCACCCGATGGCCACCGCGAAGCTCAATCTCCACCTCGCCATCACCTGAGCGTGGCCGTGGGGAACGCAGTGGCTCGGCTGTCGCGGTGGGCGGATCGGCCACCTGGATCGGGACAAGCGCGGCGTTGCAACCGCCTGCCTCCTCCAGCAGGCCTTCCCGGTAGAGCTTGCGCCACTTGAACAGCTGATTGGCGTTGACGTCATGCCGCCGGGCGACCACCGAGACCGAAGCGCCCTCGGCCAGCGTCTCCTCGACCATCCGGCGCTTGTAAGCGACCGAGAAACGCCGGCGCCTGTCGCCGCTAGCCTTCGGGGCGTGTCCTGCGTTGGTGTCCACTTCGCCTCCAGGTGGACACCTACCAGGTGCCCACGTCGCTAACGCAGACACGATCATCGCCAATCACCGGACAGCCCGGAAGGCGGTATGCACCGGACGCTTACG
>NZ_JBNAZM010000114.1:0-2746 GCF_051195215.1 Arhodomonas sp. AD133
ACCATCACTGGAGCGTTTACATTTCATACCAGCAATTCTACCAGAAAATGACATTACTTTCTAAAAGATTAGTAAATGGTGCGTATTCCGGCGAACGTGACCGCGGATTCCGCTGTTCGTGACCGATGTTGGCAGCGGTGTGCGCTGGGCGGAGTTCATTGAGCGTTATCGGTCACGATGGGTCAAGCTCCGGTTCCTGGGTTTTGCGCATGGAAGCGCCCTTCAGTGGCAGTCGATGGGCGTTGTGGAGCAGGCGGTCGAGGATGGCGTCGGCGAGGGTCGGTTCGCCGAGGTAGTCGTGCCAGTGTTCGACCGGGAGCTGGCTGGCGATGAGTGTGGAGCGCAGGCCGTGGCGGTCCTCGAAGAGTTCCATGAGGTCGTTGCGCTGGGCGGCGCTCAGCGGGGCGATGGCCCAGTCGTCGAGGATGATCAGTTCGGTGCGTGAGAGCTGCTGCATGAGCCGCGGGTAGGAGCCGTCGGCATGTGCGATGCCGAGTTGCTCAAGCAGCCGAGGGACGCGGAAGTAGCGGGTGGAGAGCCCCTGGCGGCAGGCCTGGTTGCCGAGCGCGCAGGCGAGATAGGTCTTGCCGGTGCCGGTGGGGCCGGTGAGCAGCAGGTTGTGTTTGTGGTGGATCCACTGGCAGCTGGAAAGCTGAGCCATCTGCCCGCGCTGCAGGCCGCGGGTCTGGCGGTAGTCGATGTCCTCGGGGCAGGCACTGGGCAGTCGCAGTCGAGCGGCCTTCAGTAGCCGCGTGAGGCGGCGGTTGTCGCGGGCGAGGATCTCGCGGTCGAGGAGCAGTGCGAGGCGCTCCTCGAAGGCCAGCTCGTGGGTGGCGGGCTGGGCGAGTTGCTGCTCGAAGGCTTGGCGCATGCCGGTGAGGCGCAGGGTGTCGAGCTTCTCGAGGGTTTGCTGGGTGAGCATGGGCTGGTCTCTCCGTGGGTGGATCAGTGGTAGTAGCCGGGGCCGCGGACGTTGGCGTGCAGCGGCAGTGCCGTGGTCTCCGGGGTGTCGTTGAGCTCGGCGCGATCCAGGCCGCTTTTGAGGATGGAAGCGATGCTGCGGTAGCTCGGCGAGCCGACGTGCACGGCGCGGCGGCAAGCCGCTTCCAGGCGGGCCTGGCCGTAGTGGCGTGAGAGGTTGAGCAGGCCCAGGCAGGCGCGGTAGCCGTGTTCGGGGTGGGGACGGCCTTCGAGCTGACCGCGGATGACGGCGAGCGTTGCCGGACCAATGGCCTGCGCCCAGTTGAGAAACCGCCCGGGCGTCCATTGGTGGTGCTTACGATGGGCCCGGGGCATGTGCTCGGTCAGCGTGCTGTGGGCACCACTGCCGTGGCGCGGGTGTACGGCGATGCGGCGGCCCTTGTGGAAGAGCTCCACGCTGGTGGCGGTGACGCGCGCTTCCAGGCGCTGGCCGACCAGGGCGTGGGGTACGGAATAGAAGCGCCGGGCGATCTCCACGTGGTAGTCGATGCCGGGTTTGACGTGCTTCCATTCGGCGTATTCGTAGGGCTCGGCCGGCAGCGGCTGCATCGCCGGGCGGTCGAGCCGCTCGAAGAGCTCGCGGCGGCTGTAGGGCAGGCGCTGCAGGCGCCGCTCGTTGAGCTCTGCGAGCAACTCGGCGATGGCGGCGTTCAACGCGGCGAGCGAATGGAAGGTGTGGTGGCGCAGCCGGGCGAGGATCCAGCGCTCGACCACCTGCACGGCGACCTCCGCCTTCGCCTTGTCCTTCGGTTTGTAGGGGCGCGCCGGCAGCACGGCGACGCCATAGTGGCGGGCCATATCCGCATAGGTGGCGTTGAGCTCGGGCTCGTAGCGAGACGCGCGGGTCACCGCGCTTTTCAGGTTGTCCGGGACCAGCAGCGACGGAGCCCCGCCAAAGAAGCGCAGGGCGCGCTGGTGGGAGGCGATCCAGTCCGGCGCCGACTGGGTGCGGGTGGCCTCGGCGTAGGTGTAGTTCGACGCGCCCCACACGGCGACGAACACCTGAGCGTCGCAGACCTCGCCGGAGCTCGGATCGATGATCGGGACGCTCGGCCCACAGTAGTCGATGAACAGCTTCTCGCCGGCGCGGTGGTGCTGGCGCATGGAGCGGCGCTGGGCGGTGCGCCAGCGCCGGTAGCGCTCGCAGAACTGGCTGTAGCGCAGTGCCCGCTGCCCGTGCGCGGCAGCGTACTCGCCCCAGAGCAGTTGCAGCGTCACGCCCTTGCGCTTGAGCTCCTGGTGGATCTCGAGGAAGTCGGGCTCGGCGAATCGCCCGGCCTTGGCCGGGGACGGAAACAGCAGCCGCTCGAGCGCCGCCTCGTCCATGCCCTCGGGCAGGGGCCAGGCAATGCCCTTGGCGTTGGCGAGGCTGACGTACTTGCCGACCACGCCCTTGGAGAGGCCGAGCGCGGCGGCGATCTTCGCGTGACTGAGCCCGCCTTGGTGTTTCAGCCGCAGGATATCGGTGAGTTTGCGCATGGTGATCCTCGGTGCCGGCATCCACTCTCCCCCGTCGAGTTGGCAAAAGGAGGGCTATATGCCTGTGGCGATTCAGGATTACCAGCGCACACCGCCGGGATTCCGGCATCGTGACCGCGGTTTCCGGGACCGTGACCACGGATTCCGGTATCAGGGCCGAAATCGGTCACGATCAATCGGAATCCTCGGTCACGTTCCGCCGGAATCAGCGTAAGCGCCGTTAAATCGACGCTCTTGCCTCAGTCGTATTGGGCGACTTTTTTCGAAGCGGGTAACCCGGCATTCC
>NZ_JBNAZM010000115.1:0-2631 GCF_051195215.1 Arhodomonas sp. AD133
CTTCCTCAATTCACGGTAGCCCGCTCTGCCCCATTGCTTCCAGAGGTAACTCCGCAATCGCCGCCTGATCCACTTGTCCAGGTCCCGCAGCGGGCTCAGCACCTCGGCGACGCCGAAGTACGCTTTCCAACCAAGCAGGGTCTCTCGCAACTCTGCAATCACCTGGGCAATGCTGTGGCCGCGTGTCCGGCGGCTTTGCCGACGCACCTGGTGCTTGAGCCTGTCGATGGCCTTGTCGGCCACTTTCAGGCGCACCCCGCGCCGGCTGATGGTGAAGCCCAGGAAGCGGCGCTTCCAGGGCCGGTCCACGGCACTCTTTCGCGGATTCACTGTGAGCCGCAGCGAGGCATCGACAAAGCGCCGCAGACTCGCCATGACGCGCTCGCCCGCACGCCGACTGCCGACAAAGACCTGACAGTCATCGGCGTAGCGGGCAAAGCACAGGCCACGCCGGTCCAGCTCCCAGTCCAGCTCATCCAGCACCACGTTGGCCAACACCGGCGACAGCGGCCCGCCCTGGGGCACGCCTTCCCGTGTCGGCGTCGTGATCTCCCCGATGCATACGCCGGCTTTCAGGTAGCGGTTGATCAGTCGCAGTAGCGGCTTGTCCGTTACCCGGCTCTGCAACCGCCGCATCAGCCGGTCGTGGTTGACGCGATCGAAGAAGGCCTCCAGGTCCAGATCCACTACCCAGCGCTTCCCGGAACGGATGACGCTCTGGGCATGCCGTACCGCCTGATGAGCCGAGCGGCCAGGTCGAAAGCCGTAGCTGTGGGGGTGGAAGGCGTCCTCCCACTCCCCCTGGATCACCTGGGCAATGGCCTGCTGGATGAAGCGATCAAGCACGGTCGGAATCCCCAGCGGGCGTTCCCCGCCTTGCGGCTTCGCAATGACGACCCGTCGAACCGGCTGAGCTCGATAGGTGCCATCAACCAACCGTTGGCGGATCTCCGGCCAGTGCTCGCGCAGGTAATCCGGGAGCGCATCGACGCTCATGCCGTCGATACCCGGCGCGCCCTTGTTGCGGCGAACCTGTTTCAGGGCACGGCTGAGGTTGTCCCGACTCAGCACGCGCGCCATCAACGATGTCAGATGAACGGATTCGGACTCGCTCCGATCTCCAGCATCGGGTTCATCCCCCGGCAATTCCAGGGGCAGCTCACGCTGCTTGTCAGATGCACTCCCGATGCTCTGCACGGAGCCTCCGTCTCCTGTCATTGTTCGGGCCTTCGGCGCCACACACTGGCACCTACTATGCCCTTGGCTGATTTCTGCCGACCGATCAGCACCGGTCGCCCAGTGCTCAGTCCATTCCCTGGACAGCCGACAGACCTCCCGGGGTAAGACACAGAACTGTCACCGCGTAGACGCCCGATTTATAAAGCACACCCCGGTCGCAGATGGAGGGCTTCGCTGTCACGTGCCAGCTCGCCCCGGATGTACCACACCTCGTATCGGGTTCCTGTTCGTCGCCCCGCGGCTTTGGATTGGGCTTCCTCCAGACCTCACCTCACGATGACGCCCTTGCCCTTCTCCTAGCCTTCGGCTCTGCGAACACCTGGCAGGAGGACTTCCACCTCCCTAGCTCTGTGCCATGCCCGGCACACACGAACGCGCTCAGGCGCGCCGGGGCCGCCACGCGGGCCCGGCGTCGCCTGGAGCGCCTTGTTATCGAAGCAAATCCTCAATGGTAATCTCATGCACAGCCGTTTCTTCCCTGCCGGACTTAATCAGCTCTTCCTCCTCAGCCTTTTCTTCCTCTGATACAGGCACTTTGAACTCCCCGAGGATTTCTGAAAGGCGCGGAGATAGCGTTAATGCCCGCTTGTGCGATACACGGTCGCGGAATTCCGCCTGCAACCAGTCGTTAACATAGGCATCCTTCTCCAACTCGACTCCGTAGTCGGAATCCCGAGACACGATGTGGATATCTGCCTTTTGCGAATTGGCGACCTCAACAATCCACTCCCAGTTAATGGCGTCTCCGGTCGACGTGTCGTTCTTCTTTCGTGGCGGATAGCCGAGCAAAAACCGGCGCAAGGCTAGGCGCTTAATCTTGCGCCGCTCTGGAGACTCTCGAGTCAATGTAATTGCGTCTGTCTTTTTGAACACTCGCTGACATACTTGAAACACGGGATCACTCCGCACAGGATCTCGAAATACTCGACGCATCGTGTCTTTGAGAATGCCAATCCGTCGGCTCGCTTCGGCGATGTCTTTTTCGAGCGCTTTGAAAGATGTGTGATCGGACAAAATCCCTGGCCGGCTCACTTTCTCGGGCGCTTTCAAACTCTTGAAGCTTTCCAGAATTGCATGCTGCCTGTTTTTCTTAAACTCCATTTCCACTTGGTATGTGGTTACGATCTTGTCCGATATCGCGTCAAGGTGACGCAACAATGAGCGCCCCGCATCGGTTCTGGTTCGATAGAAGTCGAGCAGAATGTTCGTATCTATGAACAGAAGCTTAGTCGGCATTACTATCCCACTCGATAACGGCATGGCTCAATCGCCGCTGAAAGCGGAGGCCAAGCGGCCGGAGCTTTCAGCGGTCGGTTGGAGTGATGGGATGGACTCCTCCCGCCGCCTTATTCGGCATCCAAGTGCCATGCTGGAAGTGCTGCTTTCAGCAAC
>NZ_JBNAZM010000116.1:0-2433 GCF_051195215.1 Arhodomonas sp. AD133
TGCTCAGAAGGTACCCAGCTTGGGTGGGCGGACAAATTAGTCCGTTACTATCCGGACAATATCGGGCGGGGCTGACAGTGGACGAGGCGGGGATCGCCTTGCCCCGTGTGCAGCGGGAGCTGTACGCGGCCCTGGAACCCAGCATCCATCCGGTCAGGGCGCCCAGTGGCGGCGCCTTCCACCCCAAGGTCTGGGTTGCGCGGTTCGTCGGCGACGACGCCGAGCCGTTGCTGCGTGTAGCCGTGGCTTCCCGCAACCTGACCTATGACCGCTCCTGGGACGTGGCGCTGGTCAGCGAGGCGCGATCCGGGGACGAGGACGTGCAGGCGGCCACGACGCCACTGGCGGACCTGGTGCGGCGGTTGCCCGAGATGGGCACGGAGGTTCTGGAGTCAGAACTGTATCGGGCTCTCGAGGGCATCGCCGACGAGTTGGCCCGGACGCTATTCCCGGCACCCGATGGATTCAGAAGCCCGATCACGTTTCATGCCCTGGGAGTGGACGGGCCGACCGCAGGGCTATGGCAACCGGCGACCGGGGCGCGGAGGCTTCTCGCCATCGCTCCCTTCGTAAGCAAGGGCGCGCTGGATAGCCTGGCCGCCCAGACAAAGACGCAGCTTCGCCTGGTCAGTCGCGCCGAGTCCCTGGACGCCCTGCGGGCGGAGGTTCTTGTGCCCTGGACGGAGAAGCACGTGCTGATGGAGGCGGCGCTGGAGGAATCGGAGGACGATACGGCGGGGCGTCCCTCGGGGTTGCACGCCAAGCTGATCGCCGCGGAGTACGGTGACCGGGTGGATTGGTACCTGGGTTCCGCCAACCTCACCGCGGCCGCCTTCTCCGGGCAGAACGTGGAGGTGATGGCGCGGTTGGACGCGCCCCTCAAGGCAGCGGGGACCGACAGCGGCATGGGCATTGACGCGTTCTGGGATGGGGGATTCGCGAACCTGTGTATGCCGTACCAGCGCCACCAATCCGCCGAGGAGGACTTGGCTATTCAGCACGCCCGGCGGGCGCTTGAGAAACAGCGGGATGCCCTCCTGGACGCCGGTCTGAGCATCGAGTGCCTGCCCGGCGAGCAGAACTGGCGTTGGTGTGTCCAGGGGAGCCTGCCGGAAGTCGCCGACGTCACGGTGAAGGCCTGGCCCGTGACGCTAGGCAGCGACCAGGCCCGGCGCTGGGGGAAGGACATGGAATGGGCACTACCCATGGAGCGGCTCACCGCACTCGTGGCCTTCCGCCTGAGCGCCGCAGCCGATGTGGATGATACTACGCTGGTGGCGAAGCTCCCGGCGGAGGGTCTGCCCGAGGAGCGTATGCACCGGGTGCTGCGGACCTTGATCAATTCGCCGGAGCGTTTCCTGGCATTTCTGCGCGCCCTGCTTGGCGGTCTGGAAGGGCTCGTGGACTGGGCCGAAACCGACGGGGAAGAAGGCCAGTGGCAGGATCGCGGGGCACCGCTGGAGGCCGAGACCCTCCTTGAGGACCTGCTGCGCGTCGCTTCGCGCGACCCCGACCGCCTGGAGACGGTTCGGCGGCTCATGGAGGACCTCATGGAGGAAGGTGGCGAGGCCGAGAAGGTGGTCCCGCCCGATCTCTACGCCATCTGGCAGGCCGTGGACGCGGCCCTGCAGAAGGAGGCCCATTCGTGAGTCGTCCCGACCCGGAAGCCATAATCGAGCCCCTGAAATCCTTCCAGCGGCGCACGGTGGACCACGCCTTTCACCGGCTGTTCGAGGCGGAGGACAGCACCCAGCGCTTCCTGGTGGCCGACGAGGTGGGCCTGGGCAAGACCTTGGTGGCGCGCGGCATCATCGCCCGGGGCGTGGATTTCCTCTGGGATACGACCGATCGCATCGACGTCATTTACATCTGCAGCAACCAGAACATCGCCCGCTCGAATCTACCCAAGCTGCAGGTGACCGGGCAGTCCGAGGATGCCGAGGCCCATGCCACCCGTCTGACCATGCTCGCCACCGAGATGGCGCCGGAGAGAAGGCAGGCCGAAGGTAAAGTGGGCGCCCTCCCCAAGGCGAATTTCGTCAGTTTCACGCCTGGCACCTCGTTCAATTTGCGAAGTTCTATTGGAAGGTCCGAGGAGCGGCAGATCCTCTACTGCCTTCTACGGGAGGTGATTTCCAGCAATACGGGGCTGATGAATCTACTGCAGGGCTCGGTAGGGACGCAGCGTTGGCGCGAGGCCCTGCGCACACCCTGGCCCTTGGAGCCGGGGATCAAGGCGCGGTTCCAGCATCGTGTCCAAACCGACGACGAGCTGCTGGGCGAAGTGGAAGCAGTCATCGAGCGCTGGTTTCGCCGTGTCCGGCGCGAATACCCCGACGAGGCTCGTTGGCGAAGGAACGTAAGCGCCAACAAATCAGCACCTACATCCTGTCCACGTGATTGCGCACACTGATTCCTTCTTCAACAGGGGGG
>NZ_JBNAZM010000117.1:0-2410 GCF_051195215.1 Arhodomonas sp. AD133
AGGCGTTTCGAAACCAAGAGTTTATCAAATTATGGCCTAAAAAATACTGAAAATGTTGTTGACGGTTTAAGAAAAGACATCGGTGACGTGATAGCGGAAATCGGTCACGACGCGCCATATAAGGAGATAGAGCGCGAGCTGGATAAGATTCACATTGTGTTCCGGGGCGGTCCCGGTGGCTCTGGCGCTATGTTGGGTGCGATGGAAAAAGCGGGTAAGGAGGCCTTGGGCGGTATTCGGGATTGGGAATCTCGCCGCCGGGCTAGAAGGTACTTCGAAAATATGATTGAAGCGGCGCGGAAAGGGCCCGAGCAGAAGGTTCCCAAGCCGGGGCAGCTGGTGGTTTTTCAAGGGAAACAGGTGCCCTATGGGTCATGAGTGGGGAGGCTCACTTGGAGAGTGGCGTAAAGGGAGTGGTTGAGCAGTGTGCAAACGACACTTTTTCCCGTTTGGGGTTTCCAAGAAAAAACGCGTCGAGATAGACGGTTTGGTGATGAGCTCAGGGCTCGATGAATGTGGTGCTAACGTCATCGCGTTTTTTGGAAATGCGGCGGTTTGCATGGATCGATCATCGGGCGATATTGTGTGGCAAATTGGGCCACGTGACGATTTGGAATCGACGGTGTATGCGGCAGGTGGTGATGGGTTCGCGTTCGTCGCTGGGGGGACGCAGAGAATTGAACTGTCTAGTGGAGAGATAGAGCTAACAGGTCTCATAGACGAGGGGCCGTTGTTGGTGACGCCGAAATATCTGTTCACGATGACGATGGACGACGTGCTTAGATGTCTGAACATTCGCACGTTGGAGTGTATCTGGGAGTTCTCCGGGCAGCACGCTGGACATAATGATCTCCGTGTGGGCGACGGTATGGTCGTGCTGCAGGACTTGGAAGCGTTTCACGGGATTGATATTGAATCCGGCGATGTGCTTTGGGAGTTTCGAAGCCTCTCATGGCTGGAATCTCGTTATGCGGATAGGCTTGAAAAGCGCCGCAATCGACCTGGTGGCGTTTCTCCTTCAGAGGAACGCAGCGGACCGCCATGTAAATTAGGTCCCGTTGTGGACGGGAAAATTTTCCTTAGTTACGACTTTGGCTTGATGGTTGCTCTCGACGTTCGTACCGGCGAGTCGTTATGGGAGACCTCACTAAAATCACCAGTAACTGCCGCTTGGTTGCCAATGGCTCGTTATATGTGCTTGCGCGACGGAAAACTGTACTTCAATGACAACCAGGGCGCATTCGGAAATTCCGGCACACTGCACTGCTTGGATGCTGAAACAGGGCAGATTGAGTTTCAGCTCGACGAGCCTTTCACCCCGAGTGGCTGCGCCGGGTCGCTGATGATCGACAAGTATTTCATCGGCGGGTCTCGCCACCACATCGCCGCCTATGACGTCGAAGCCCAAGAGTACGTGTGGCGCTACGAGCACAAGGAGGCGCCGATATTCGGCAGTCAGCCGGTGCGCGTTCCCGGCGGCTTTCTCATTGCGAGTGGCCGGACCCAGGAGCTGATTTGGTTCCAAAGCGACGATGACCCACAAGGAGCGGAGCAAGCATGAGCGTTCGCTGCCAGACTTTTTGCCTGGACTGCAACGTCGAGGCGCCGGAGATCGGCGACGGTGGCGTGTTCGGGACCCCGTCCCTGGCGGTGGCGGCCATCCCCGACGACGATTGGGGCGGGACGGCCTATACGTTCGGTTGGCTCTACGACGGGCTGAGCGCGCTGGGGCTGCGGCCCTATGACATCGAGGCGTATCGCGCGTTCCTGCGGGAACACGACGGCCACGACGTGCGCCTGACTACCGACCATGACGACGATGAGCCCCCGCTGGACTGGGCGGCGTTGACCCGCTTCGAGTGGCCCCGTGACGGCTTTGTGCCGTGCTACTACGAGCTCGAGGAGCCGGTGACGGGCGCACGCTGTCGCACGGAGGTGGTCGAGCTGTTGGTGCCCCTGGATGAGACGACGTTGACGCCGGAGGCGGTGGCACGCGCCATTCACCGCCTGTTCGAGGATCCGGACGCGCTGGAAGGCGTGGCCAACGTCTCGCCGCTGCTTCATCCCTATGAAGAACTGGGCCGCATTCAGGACTTCATTGAAGCACACCCACAGACACCGCTGATCGCGCGCACGATAGAAGCGCGGTGAGCGCCGCGCCGATGAACGCGGGGTGCCCATAGGGGGGAGACGCGTTCACCGGCCATTGACCACACGGACGTGCCATGGCGATTTCAGGGACGATAAAAAACACACGTCGTGCCGCGGCAGTGCTCACGCTGGTGGCGCTGGCGCTGCTGGCCATGGAGACGGCGAGCGCGCTGTACGCGCCGATCTCCGGGGGCCAGCGGGTGAAGGCCGGGGTGGTGGCCGCCCGGGGCACGATTACCGGTCCCAACGGCGCGCCCAT
>NZ_JBNAZM010000118.1:0-2406 GCF_051195215.1 Arhodomonas sp. AD133
AGGCGTTTCGAAACCAAGAGTTTATCAAATTATGGCCTAAAAAATACTGAAAATGTTGTTGACGGTTTAAGAAAAGATATAGGTGACGTGATCGCGGAAATCGGCCCCAGCGCGCCATACGATGTCATAGAGCGTGAGCTGGATAAGATTCACATTGTGTTCCGAGGTGGCTCGGATGGCTCCGGCGCAATGTTGGATGCGATGGAGAAAGCGGGTAAGGAGGTATTGGACAGCCTTTACGATGTTACTGTTAGGAAAAAGTCCAAGGCGAAGCTGGAGCGTATGATTGATGCCGCGCGAAATTCTTCCGAGAAAACAATTCCTGAGGATGGTGATCTTGTTATTTTTCAGGGTAAGCGTGTGCCCTATGGTTCGTGACCACGGTTTTTGGTTTAAGTGAATTGAGAGGTGTAGTGGTGAATCAACTACGGCCACAGTCGATCAATTTGACTAATAGGAAACGTCTGGAAATTGACGGGTTGACGATGGGTTCAGTGCTCTATGAGTGTGGGTTCAACGTCATTGCTTTCTATCGCTATGCTGTGGCGTGTATTAGCCGATTGTCCGGTGAATTGCAGTGGGTCATTGGTCCCCGCGACGATCTGGAATCTATTGTGTATCCAGTTGATGATGATGTTGGGTTCGTTCTCCTAGATGGAGGAATTCAACGTGTCAATTTGGCCAATGGCGAAATGGAATATGCTGGCATTGGTTATGAAGTTCCTGTTTTGGTTACGCCAGATTATCTTTTTACGCTGAAAGTAGATGACGCGCTTCGCTGTCTGAACACTCGCACGCTGGAGTGTATCTGGGAGTTCAGCGGGCAGCACGCTGGACATAATGATCTCCGTGTGGGCGACGGTGTAGTCGTGCTGCAGGACTTGGAAGCGTTTCACGGGATTGATATAGAATCCGGTGATCTGCTTTGGGAGTTCAGAAGACTCTCGTGGCTGGAATCTCGTTATGCGGATAGGCTTGATAAACGCCGCAATCGACCTGGTGGCGTTTCTCCTTCAGAGGAACGCAGGGGGCCGCCATGTAAATTAGGTCCCGTTGTGGACGGAAAAGTTTTCCTCAGTTACGACTTTGGTCTAATGGTCGCCTTGGACGTTCGCACTGGCGAATCTTTATGGGAGACCTCGCTAAAATCACCAGTAACTGCCGCTTGGTTGCCAATGGCTCGTTATATGTGCTTGCGCGACGGTAAACTTTACTTCAATGACAACCAAGGAGCATTCGGGAAATCTGGCACACTGCACTGTTTGGATGCTGAAACAGGGCAGATTGAGTTTCAGCTCGACGAGCCTTTCACCCCGAGTGGCTGCGCCGGGTCGGTGATGATCGACAAGTATTTCGTCGGCGGGTCTCGCCACCACATCGCCGCCTATGACGTCGAAGCCCGGGAGTACGTGTGGCGCTACGAGCACAAGGAGGCGCCGATATTCAGCAGCCAGCCGGTGCGCGTTCCCGGCGGTTTTCTCATTGCGAGCGGCCGGACCCAGGAGCTGATTTGGTTCCAAAGCGACGATGACCAACAAGGAGCGGAGCAGGCATGAGCGTTCGCTGCCAGACCTTTTGCGTGGACTGCAACGTCGAGGCGCCGGAGATCGGCGACGGTGGCGTGTTCGGGACCCCGTCCCTGGCGGTGACCGCCATCCCCGACGACGATTGGGGCGGGACGGCCTATACGTTCGGTTGGCTCTACGACGGGCTGAGCGCGCTGGGGCTGCGGCCCTATGACATCGAGGCGTATCGCGCGTTCCTGCGGGAACACGACGGCCACGACGTGCGCCTGACCACCGACCATGACGACGATGAGCCCCCGTTGGACTGGGCGGCCTTGACCCGTTTCGAGTGGCCCCGTGACGGCTTTGTGCCGTGCTACTACGAGCTCGAGGAGCCGGTGACGGGCGCACGCTGCCGCACGGAGGTGGTCGACCTTTTGGTGCCCCTGGATGAGACGACGTTGACGCCGGCGGCGGTGGCACGCGCCGTTCACCGTCTGTTCGAAGATTCGGACGCGCTGGAAGGCGTGGCCAACGTCTCGCCTTTGCTTCATCCCGATGAAGAGCTGGGCCGTATTCAGGACTTCATCGAAGCGCACCAACAGACACCGCTGATCGCGCGCACGATAGAAGCGCGCTAAGCCCCACGCTGCATCGATGAACGCCAGCCGCCCACGACGGGGCGGTTGGTTCACCATTGACCACACGGACGTGCCATGTCGGCTTCAAGGACGATAGTAACCACACGTTGTGCCGCGGCAGTGCTCGCGCTGGTAGCGCTGGCGCTGCTGGCCATGGAGACGGCGAGCGCGCTGTACGCGCCCATCTCCGGGGGCCAGCGGGTGAAGGCCGGGGTGGTGGCCGCCCGGGGCACGATTACCGGTCCCAACGGCGCGCCCAT
>NZ_JBNAZM010000119.1:0-2146 GCF_051195215.1 Arhodomonas sp. AD133
TTGGTGCAATCGTTCTTCCATCACCCAGCTTGTCGATACACGATTGCACATGACATTACTTTCTAAAGGATTAGTATTTGGTGATCGAATTGAAGGTTCTGGCGATGGAATCATCAGGTCCACCTTCGGCATACGGCCAGTGCGCCGCGAAGATCTCGTAGGTCTTCCGCCCCAGCAGCATGTCGAACGGCTGACCAAGCATCCTGTCGATCTCCTCACCGAACACCTCGTCCGCCAGCGGCGCGACCCAGCCGCCGTAGCTGAATCCGCCGGTTGGATCTTCGGAGGGCCCGCCAGGCGCCTGCATGACGCCATCCAGCGAAACCATGGTGCCGACAATCACTTTGCGCATGCGCTCATCCTCCCGGTTTGTTTGCTGGCACCCAATAGTCGAGCAAGACACCGTTTATTCGACAGCCGGAGTGTTCTGGATGTGAATGGCGTCCAACGCTCGCCCCCCTCGGGCAATTGAGCGTGCACTGGGTCGGGAAGATCATCAGCGGGTGCGTCATCGGTGCGCGTGCGCGGCGTGGTCTAGTACCGGCGCAGGTTGGCTTGAACGCGGTCTCGGATCGGCGCGGAGATGGCGGCGCGGGCATGCGCGCTTCGCCGGTGCCGAAAAACTCGCGGGCCTCGTCCACCGACATTGCGCACTCCTCGTTGATAACGTGCAGCATAGACGACTGCGTCTGCGTCCTTGTGACCGTGTTTTCGCGTCTCCCTGTCTTCAGGTGGGATCGTCTTCGCGATCCGCGTATCCGCAGCCACCTCGACTGCTCATACCCGGATGGCCGTGGCGCGACTACCCGAATTCGGTGTCTCAGGTCGCCGACGGTATGCCGGCGAGGTGGGGATGAACACCATGGGACGTTGGTCGACGATCGGATCAGGCCAGGGAGCCGATCGGAACGGGCACCGTTACTTCATCTTTCACGAGCTCCATCACCACGAAGGAGTGCGTTTGGTGCACATTCGGCAACCGCCCGATCTGCCGGCCGAGGACGACGCGATAATGCCCGATATCGTGGGTTCTTACCTTTAGCATGTAATCGAAATTGCCCGCCACCATATAGCAGCCCTGTACTTCGGGAATAAGGCGCACGGCCTCATTGAACCGCTCCAGGGCATCCTCGCTCGTCTTGTCCAGCGTCACCAGTACCACCAGCACATGCCCCGCGCCGAGCTGCTCCGGGTCCAGCTCGGCGCGATAGCCGCGGATGATGCCCGCCTCCTCGAGGCGGCGAACGCGCTGTGCGCACGGTGTCTTGGTGAGATTCACCCGGTTCGCCAACTCCACGATGGGCAGGCGTCCGTGCTCCTGAAGTTGCTGCAGAATACGGTGATCAATGCGGTCTATACGATCCAGCTTTCTAGCCATGATGCCTACCAAAACGATTATTCAAGGACAATAGGAAACCATTATAGCGTCATTTAGGGTCATTTACTGGCCAATGTGTCCAACAATGAGTCTGGAGGGCTGGGAAGACGAAACAACGACAGTCAGATATGGCAGTGCGAGTGCCCTCGATGCACCGGCCGCGGTGACCTTCGCCCTCCTGACAGGGCATGCGATATCTGACGGCAAAGGGAGGAGACAGATGTCTGACAACAACCCATCAGGCCATACCTGCCATCACATTCATCGATCGAATATCGATCGACCCCGGGAAGCCGCGTTTTTCTTTGGGAAGCGCTGAATGGAGCGGAGAGCGAAGCAATGCGCGAGAGAACCCGCGCGCAGGACCCGAAACATTTGTACGGACAGGTCAGGATTCCGCGCCGCGCGTAACCACGCGACTTGCCCACGCAGTCATTTTCGCAGCGTTTCTTGGTGAGGCAAAGCGAAGACGACGCGCATCAAACCGAAGGTCATCGATATGGCAAGCACAGAATCTTCGATAAGTTATGAAAAGCCAGGCCTGACACTGGCACTCGTTCCCGTCGTGCTGACATTGCTGGTACTGGGCGTGCAGCTTTTCTACTTCGGCGACTTCACCCCTCACATTCCGTTGGCCATCGGCATGGCGATAACGGGACTGGTCGGTATCAAGCTCGGTTTCTGTTGTCAAGTCTCGCCTGATTGTATTCCTGTCAACAGCTACCCCCTTTTCCAAGCCAGGCAGGCCTTGCGAGACTGCCTCACGGC
>NZ_JBNAZM010000120.1:0-2115 GCF_051195215.1 Arhodomonas sp. AD133
CTCCCCCCCTGTTGAAGAAGGAATCAGTGTGCGCAATCACGTGGACAGGATGTAGGTGCTGATTTGTTGGCGCTTACGTTGTTCATCAGCCCGTTGAACAGGGTGTTCACTCCCGGGAAGAAATTGAACCTGTACTTTACGAGCTCCTTGACGACCCCGGCAATGTCTCGGGGATTCGGAATCAGGATATTTTTGGCGCCCCAACGCGTGCCCATGAGCATGCATGCGGTCAGCCCTAGAATGTGGTAGAGGGGCAGCGCGCAGACGATGGTCAGCTCGCCGTCCCCAATCTCCTTCTTCAGCGCCGGTCGCGCCCAAGCATCGTTCTGCAGCACGTTGGCGATCACGTTACGATGGGTCAGCGTGGCGCCTTTCGACACGCCCGTGGTGCCGCCGGTGTATTGCAGGAATGCGATGTCGTCGTGTTCCAAGGACACGGGCTCGAAACCGATGCGTGCGCCTTCCGTCAATGCCTCCCTGAAGCGGCTCGCACCCGGCAGAGAATACGGCGGCACCAATTTCTTGACGCGTCGTACGGCGAAGTTGACGAGCGGCCCTTTCACCCCGCCGAGCATTTCGCCCATGTCCGCGACGACGACGTGCTTGACCTGGGTCCTGTCGATCACCCGCTCCAGCGTCGTCGCAAAGTTCTCTAGGATGATGATCGCCTCGGCACCGGAATCGCGTAGTTGGTGCTCTAGCTCGCGAGCGGTATACAGCGGATTGACGTTGACCACCGTATAACCCGCACGCAGCACGGCGGCGACCGCGATCGGGTACTGGAGCACGTTCGGCATCATGACGGCCACACGGCCACCTTTCTCCATCCCCGTGCTCTGCAGCCAGCCCCCAAGTTTCCTGGAGTGATCGTCGACCTCCGCATAGGTGAGACGTTTGTCCATGCAGACGTAGGCGTTCTGCCCGGCAAACTTCCGAAAGGACTCCTCCAGCAGGTGTACCAGCGAGCGGTAGCGTGAGGGGTCGATCTCGGTCGGAACGTCTTTCGGATAGTGCTTCAGCCAGAATTTCGTAATGTTGTTGTTCATGGTTTCTCTCCCTCCTCCAGCACGTGGCGTTCGCCACGGTTCAGGCCGGTGTGATTACCCGGCGTCGCCGCAACTCGGAGACGTTCGGAGTGAAAATCGTCGTTGGACCGGTGGCAGGCTCCTCAACGTCCGATGTCCGGGTCGGTTGCACACCCTGCGTCCCGGAGTGCGGTCTCTGAATCGAGTCCCGTCCCCGCCGTTCCGTTCCGCGTGTGAAGCCGTAACGGCCGGATCCGGTGAAACCATCCTCGGGCACGGGCGGAGAAACGGGAAAGTTCGATTCGAGACGTTCTATATGACCGTGCACGCCTTATCGGTTTCGGCGCTCCGTAGACCGTTCTGGTCATCACAAGTAAGGACCATTGTGTTCCCTCACGCTCTGCGACAAGACGAAAACAAGATACCGTTTATCCTCGGTTAATGCTTCTTATCAGAATTGCATCAACACTACATTTTCGTGCTGATCGCTGCCCGGGTTTCCGCAGGCTGCATCAGTTCGTGGGTCTTGTCATCGGCACCCGGCCCCGGCCGGACGTCGATCTCATCCGGCCGCAGGGGACTGTCGTCGGCGGATCGCACGCTGACCCCGGCTATGGCCCGTCCGGTACGCCGCTCAATAAACTGGATCCTCGCGCCACTCGAATTGGGAACCCACCGTTCGCCCCACTCCGTCATCGCGACCAGAAGCGGGTATAACGACAGACCCTTTTCTGTCAGCCGGTAGTCGAATGATCGCCCGTCATCCGGAGCGACGGTGCGTGTCAGTATTCCATCGTCGGTCAGCTGGCGAAGGCGCTGCGACAGTATGTTGGTACCGATACCCAGATGCCGCTGAAATTCTTCGAATCGGGTCATGCCGCAAAACGCGTTCCGAAGTATCAACAGCATCCACCATTGGCCCACCTGCTCAAGCGTTTGAGCGATCGGGCAATTCATCTCGGCGAAGGAACCTTTGGTCACGATGGACTCCAGTCAGGCGCGATCTCGCTTACGTAGTCCGTTCTGAACAACCTGCTATGCCACGCCCTGCAGTGCGGGTTCGCGAGCCCGGTCGCAGATGGCGGGATCA
>NZ_JBNAZM010000121.1:0-1937 GCF_051195215.1 Arhodomonas sp. AD133
CCCAAGTTCATCAGCTTATGCCTGATTTTTCGGGTTGAGCGGGGCGTGGAGTACCGCAGATCAGTAAGTTGGGCTGGCTCGTCGCTGACCCCGTTGTTGTGCCAACTCAGGGCTCTCGTAGGATCTCGAAGGTCCTATATTGCATGGCCGTAACGGGTTTTGTACCGTTGCGCCATGTTCATTCGCGCCTCGCGCTCACAAGGTCGGACGTATCTGCGGCTGGTCGAGGGCTACCGTGACGCCGACGGCAAGTCCCGCCAGCGCCAGATCGCCCAACTCGGACGGGCCGACGCGCTCACCGAGGACAAGGTCCATAGCATCATCCGCGGGCTCAAGCGACACACGGGATTGCCGCTGGTCGACGCCGACACGGCGCACTTCGAGCCGAGCCGTTCGCTGGGCGCGCCCTGGTTGTTGACCGAGATCTGGCGTTCCCTTGGCTTGGACAAGGGGCTGCAACAGGCGCTGCGCTCCTCGTATCGGCAGTTCGATCTGGAAGGGGTCATCCGCGCTATGGTGCTCAACCGCCTGTGCGACCCCAGCAGCAAGCTCGGTGTGCTGCGCTGGCTGGAGCGGGTGCATCTGCCCGGCGTCGATCTGCGCAGCATCGACCATAACCAGTTGCTGCGCGCCATGGACGCGCTGATCGAGCACCGCGAGGCTGCCGAAGCGATCGTCGCCCACCAGTTGCGCCCGCTGCTCGATCAGGAGCTGTCGGTTGTGTTCTATGACATCACCACGGTGCCGATCCACGGCGAGCACCACGTCGACGGGGATCTGCGCCAGCCAGGGCTGAGCAAGGATACTCACGGGATCCACCGCCAGTTCGCCCTCGGGGTGATCCAGACCGCCGAGGGACTGCCGATAGCCCACGAAGTCTTCGAGGGCAACGTCGCGGAGACGAAGACGCTGGCGCCGATGATCACCCGGCTGCTGGAGCGCTTCCGGCTGGAGCGGGTGGTGGTGGTCGCCGACCGCGGACTGCTCAGCCTCGACAACGTCGACACGCTGGAGGCGCTGGGGCGTGAGCAGGGCCTGGCCGTGGACTACATCCTGGCGGTGCCAGGCCGGCGCTACGGCGAGTTCACCGATCTGATGGACAGGCTCCATCCCGTGCTGGCCGAGCAGGCCCAGGCCGCCGGCGAGGAGGCGGTCACCGAGACCACCTGGCAGGGTCGGCGTCTGGTGGTTGCCCATAATCCCGAACGCGCTGCCGAGCAAAGCGCGAACCGGCGCCGGCGCATCGAGCGCGTCGATGAGCTCGGTCAGCGCCTCGCCCAGCGCCTGGACAACCAGGACGCGGGCAAGGCCGGGCGCGGACGGCGCTCCAGTGATCGTAGCGCCTACCAGCGCTTCCACAAGGCGGTGATCGAGCAGCGCCTGTCCGGGATCATCAAGGCCGATCTCGCGGCCCCGCGGTTCCACTACGACATCGACGAGGCCGCCTGGGCGGCGGCTGAGCGGCTAGACGGCAAGCTGCTGTTGGTCACCAGCCTCAACGAGCGCGAGGCCGGCGAGATCGTGGCGCGCTACCGCTCACTCGCCGATATCGAGCGAGGCTTCCGGGCACTAAAGTCGACGCTGGAGATCGCGCCTGTCCATCACCGGCTGCCTGATCGCATCCGCGCCCATGCCCTGATCTGCTTCCTGGCGCTGGTGCTCTACCGGGTGCTGCACATGCGTCTGAAGGCTGACGCCTCCCTGGGTCTGAGCAGTGTTGAACGACTCCTGGAGTCGCTGGAGAGCGTTCAACTGCACCAGCTCCACCTCGATGGCGAGGCCATCCAGGGGATCTCCATGAGCGCTGCCCAGCGCGATCTGTTCAAACGCTTGGAGGTGAGACCGCCGCACCGCGATACCGTGGCCTAGGTTGTGCCAACTCGAAAACGGACAACCCGCACATCAATGACTTACGCCCACGGCTGATGAACTTGGGA
>NZ_JBNAZM010000122.1:0-1921 GCF_051195215.1 Arhodomonas sp. AD133
TATACGACCGCAACCGATGCTCTATTGCCCTCGATCAGCACGTCCGTCTCTGCCTACTTGCGGGAGGAGTCCATATATGATTGTTAGTGGCAGTGTGAACCAGAGCCCGAATCGCGACAGTAAGCACAACCGACTACTCTGGCGCCCAGAGCCGCTGCAGTCTTGGAACCGTTTCCTTGGGCGAGGGATCGCTGTCGGAATAGTCCAGCGACACGATCCGGTTCATGCCGTCGTCGCTTGGCTCATCGTCCGCATAGGGGAACCATTCGCGGGCTTCGTCAGGGGTTAAACGCAACGTCAGTTTGGTCGAAGGGAACCATATTGCGGCCCCTTGGCCGGTTGACTTCCAAACAAGTCCCTTGCGCACATCAACGACATTCCCCCAAGGTACGAACAGCCACCGCGTCTGTGGTGTGGTCCATTCGTGACCTTCGGGGTAGACGCCCTGGCCGTGAACGTAGATTCCCTCGGGTATGGCGATGAAACCGAGAAAGCACCCTTGCCAACTGCGCGGCCGTAGCCCAAAGAGACCCACTATGAGCAAGAGCCCGCCGAATCCCATAAGTAGATAGCTACCCGAGACATGCCATTCGGGGAAAAGGGTTTTGACGTTCCAGCCGAGGTAAAAGAGCCCCACACCGATGGCCAAGATCACCATGATCGTTACCCGAGAGGACCAGATCGAGCGACCAGCAACGACCACCGCACCATTCGGCGGCTTCTGACCGCGGAGTGCATCCGGGATGTTCGTCGTCATTGGGCCGGCATTTTCCTGGTGTTGCACCGAGTCCGGCACACCGATCCGCTCCGCCACTATGCTCGGCCACTCACCCGACGAACGCCTCCAGCGTAAAACGAACAGCGCGGCCCCAGCCCACAAAGCCAAGCCCATTGCGAACGCAATGACGTGCCCTTCGGCGAACGAACGAACAAGCATTAATGTGCCGAAGCTGAACAATACCAAGACGACGACACCGAAAAAGACGGCCCTAAAAATTCTCCCAATACGCGTCGGCCTTACTAATTCCTTTATGCTCACTATCCGTTTACCTCTGCAATGGAATCACGACTTATCACACTCAAAACAGAAGAACCCCCACGGCTATCGCCACTAACGAATAGTTAACCGGCCCGCGTCGAGGCCAAAAAAAGAGCACTGTCCGACCGGGTTGCCGCTGCGGGCGGATCGTGACTCGGAGCGGGTCCGGTTGAACGGCTCGTTGTACAAAGTCCGCTCCACCTTGATTGGGAATTTTGTCCACGCCGCTGTCGGTGGGCGATCGCGGCTCCGCGCACCAGCGCCCGTCCACAGTGGGGGCAGCGCGTCGTCGCCCCGTGGCCGATCGAGGCCATATACGCCTGCCAGCTCTGGCGCTGGTGCGCCTGTGAGCACGTCGTGCGCGGATCGATCAGGGTGCGGCAGCGCTCGCGGCGCTCTTTGCAGGCATGCGCGTAGAGCCCGACATGGCGCACGGTGTGCTGGCCGGGCTCGGGGACGTGCCACAGCAGGTGCTCGATGAAGCGCGGCGCCTTCAGGCAGCGGACCCTGTACTTTCCATCGCGGTGGTCCTTGTAACGGAACCGAACCTGGCCATCGCCGGCGCCGACGATCCGGGTGTTGGCGATCGGCCCGCCGCGCACGTAGCGCGACAGGTACTTCGCCACGCCCTTGCCGTGCCCGTAGCGGCTTTCCAGGCGGACGTTCCACTTCTTGGCGGCGGCGGCGCGAAGGTGGTCCTCGATGGGCGTGCCTTCGGGCGCGCGCAGGCGCCCGGCGCGCATGGCGTCCGAGAGCTTCTCGAGCAGCTTGCCGCGGTAGACCGGTTTCACCACCCCGGCGGGCACCAGGTAATCGCCCGCCACGTCGCGCCATTCCCCCTGCGGGGTCAGGCCGCCGGCGGTGACCAGGCAGTGAATGTGC
>NZ_JBNAZM010000123.1:0-1898 GCF_051195215.1 Arhodomonas sp. AD133
CCGAACGCCGGTGCAGACCCTCAAGGCATGGCAACGGGATCGGCCCGAGTTATTTCGAAAATTGGTATATGATCACCAGAGTCTCGACAGTACCGGGGTTATCGACCGGTTCGTTGCCTACCGCGAGGTGGAGAAAGTGGAGTCCAAGGGCACCACGCGCTCCACCGTGCACCTGCGCTCGGGGATGCAGGTGGATCTGCGCCTGCTGCCGACGCGTAGCTACGGCGCGGCGCTGTGTTACTTCACCGGCTCCAAGGCGCACAACGTGGAGTTGCGGACCCGGGCGGTAAAACATGGTCTCAAGATCAACGAATACGGCGTCTTCAAGGATGACGACTACATAGCCGGGCGCACGGAAGCATCCGTCTACGAACAGGTGGGGCTCACTTACATCGAGCCGGAGTTGAGGGAGAATCGTGGTGAGTTGGAGGCCGCAGAACAGGGCGAGCTTCCCAGGCTCGTGACGCTGGACGACATACGGGGGGATCTCCACTCGCACACCAACGCCACCGACGGCCAGGCGTCGCTGAAGGAGATGGCCGAAGCAGCCGCGGCCAAGGGGTACGACTACCTCGCCATTACCGATCACTCCCAGCGAGTAACCATGGCGGGTGGATTGAACGAGAAGGCGCTGCGTGAACAACTGCAGGCTATCGATGCCCTCAATGACGAGCTCGAGGGGGTCGCGGTGTTGAAGGGCTGTGAGGTGGACATCCTGAAAGACGGAACCCTGGATCTACCCGATTCCGTCCTCAAGGAGCTGGACCTGACGGTGTGCTCCGTCCACTACCACCGGGAGCTGTCCCGCAAACAGCAGACCGAGCGGATCATCCGGGCCATGGACAATCGCTACTTCCACATCCTGGGGCACCCCAGCGGACGGTTGATCAACGAGCGGGCCCCTTACGACGTCGACATGGAGGCGGTCATCGAGGCGGCCGCCGAGCGGGGATGCGCCCTGGAGCTCAATGCCCAACCCTCCCGTTTGGATCTTGCGGATACCTACTGCCACATGGCCAAGGACACAGGTGTAAAAGTCGCCGTTAGCACCGATGCCCATACGACCGATCAACTGGCGCATATGCGTTACGGCATTGATCAGGCCAGGCGTGGTTGGCTGAGTGCCGATGACATCATCAATACACGTGGCCTCGAGGCCCTGCGGAAATTGCTGCGACGAAGCTGAACGGACCGCACGCGCCAGGTACGTTCCAAACGTTTCCCCTCATAGGCCATTGATGCACAAAAGGGATGGAATTGCAGCCAAACGCCCCGGCGCCAACCGGATGCGACGCGCCGAACGCCGCCATCTGACGCGGCTACAGCGTGACGCCCGCAAGCGAGACCTTGCCTTGGAGGAATCGGGCCGGGGGGGGAGGCGGTTTTGCTGAGCGAGGAAACCTGGTGCCCGCTGCCTGCCGGACCGTCCGCCCGAACAGCTGCCCGTCGACGAGCAGCCGGAGCGCTTCGACAGCACGCGTTCAGTGCCCGGACTCGGATCGAGCATTGTTTGGCGTCAACGCCCGCGTGGGCGGCCCGAGGAAACCCGCCGGCGCATCCGGCACGAGCACGGCTTCCTACTCACCCTGTGCGTAAGCGTTCATTCGAGGCCGCTCTTCCGGGACACTTGGTCCGCGCATAGCCTTTCACGTGCATTCACTGGCACGGGAGGGAGCGATGATCAGCAACGAGAGCCGGCACATCCGACGCAGCGAGGCCCAGTGGCGAGAGATCTTCGCCGCGCATGAAGCCAGCGGCCTCAGCCAAGCGGCGTTCTGCCGGCGCGAGGGGGTGGCGTTGAGCACCTTCGCGCACTGGAAGCGCCGCCTGGCGATGGACGACGCGGCACCGGCGTCAGAGTCCGGGGCGGCGGTGATCGATCTCGGCGCGCTCGATGA
>NZ_JBNAZM010000124.1:0-1893 GCF_051195215.1 Arhodomonas sp. AD133
CACCACGCTCCTCGCGCCTTGCGAGAACGCCCGACAGCCTCGCTGACATGTGGCATTACCTATGATCGGATTAGTAACTCCGACGCGCCTCGCGCCGGCATCTGAAGGAACAGCCATCCTTACAGAACGGGGGTGGGGTGACCGGGGTGCCGCGTTCCCCGGCTGGGTCTGTCGAAGCGGTTGCCATTGACGACGACGCTAGAGACCATGAAATAAATGCAATACCGTTGATCGTAACGATACCCGTCAGCTTCCGGTCTGCGGGGACTCGTATCATGGCCATGACCACCTTTCCCTCACCAAGAATCGCCCAGCTCTCCTGGGGCCGCATGACAGTCGAGACCGTTGGCTCGGGAAAGGATTTCAAGTTGTGGCCCGGTGGCGGCCGGGAATGGGACTGGAAGGAGACCGGTACCCGTCACGTCCCCGGCATCCAGCCGGACGACGTCGCCGAGCTACTGGGCCACGGGGCGATGACCGTCGTCCTCAGCCGTGGCATGTGGAAGGCACTGCACACCATGCCCGACACACTGGAGCTGTTGAATGCCCGCGGCATAGCCGTTCACGTCACTGAAACGAACGAAGCGGCGCGGATCTACAACGATCTGGCCGCGCACGGAGAGGCCGTCGGCGGACTCTTCCATTCCACTTGTTAGCGGACGGGGACCAACAGGCCCTGGTGGAGCGTCGACGGCAGATGCGGAACCCGAGACCGGTAGGGTGGATGAAGCGCGAGCGTAATCCACCTCCATGGAGCGTTTCGGGCGTAGCGGCCCAGCGAGATATAGCGTCGGCGGACGGCCTATATTCGTTACTCTCCTCCATGACGAAGCCGACGCAATCACCCGCTGCCGACGGCAGTACAACGCCCTAGCACACGTCTCAGGCTACAAACGCATCGCGCTCTGGTTCGAGCACGATTCCTACGACCAGCTCATCCTCGAGTACGTCCTCAAGTGTCTTACCGAGCAGCAGCCGCAGGCGCGCGTCGAGCTCATAGCCGTCGACAGCGTGCCGGGCGTCGAGCGCTACACCGGCATCGGCCAGCTCGCGCCCGACCTGCTCGCCTGGCTCTGGCGACAGCGCAAGCCGGTGACCGACGCACAGCTCGCGCTGGGCGAGACCGCATGGGCGGCCATCACCGCTCCCACACCGGAACCACTGGAGGCACTCACCCGCACCGGTACACCAGCGCTCCCCATGATGGGCCACGCCCTGCGGCGGCACCTGTAGGAATTGCCATCCCTGGAAAACTGCCTGGGACTGACCGAACAGCTCACCGCCAAAATCGTCCGAGACCTGGGCCCGATTTCGGTCGGGCGCGTCTACCGTGAGCTCATGATGAAGCGCGAGCCGTGCCGTATCTGGGCGACCTGATGTTCTGGTGGATTATCCAGCCGCTGTGCCGCACGGATTCACCCGCGCTGAGGATCACCGGAGGGGAAGAGGCGGAATGGCCGCAGCGTGAGTTGAACCTGACTGCTACTGGGGCAGCGGTTCTCGACGGCGAACACCACTGGCTTGATTTCTCGCCACTCGAACGCTGGATCGGTGGTGTGCGGATCGCGGGTGAGGAAGGCGGAACTTGGTGCTTGGACCGTGGGGCAGGGCGGCTCTTCCGGCGCTGAACTCAATAAGCACAGCAATATCGTGTGCCGTATACTCTTGCCAGAGCGCCCGGCTCGTTATTGCCCAAGTGCTGCTCGACGGCTTCGCACGAATGGATTCCGATACGTCAATCCGAATTGGATCAATCCGCTGCGCTGCAGGCCGCTCGAGGTTGAGATGTTACGACGAAAGGTTATTGTGACCCTCGACCAGTTGTCCGGGCGCGATTCTGTGACGCGCCAGCGCTTGGCGAAACAGGTGCTTCGCCAGCGCCGCGTTCTCCTT
>NZ_JBNAZM010000125.1:0-1865 GCF_051195215.1 Arhodomonas sp. AD133
TCAACGCATGCATAACCTCGCGACCCATCCATAATGCATATCGTGACGGGTCTATGCAATCGTCGGGGACCCGACAGTTACTCAATTCCCTGCAATAGGAGTGAACATGGCCATGTTGCACGATTGGCGAGTGATCTTATGGATTGCGGCGGTGGTAGCCTGTCTCTGGCCACGGGAGGCTGTCTGATTGGCCGGCATGCTCACCAGTGGGCGAGGCGGGCTTAGCGCAGGAATAGCTCGGCGACCGCATGGGCCCGCCACTCGGCGAAAAGGTTACGTAGCGCTATGCCATGGAGCTGCGCGAGCGTGTCGAGCATGTGGTGCGGCGGCCGGGGCTGCGTCGTCGAACAGCACGCGATAGCCCTGATCGGCGGCGTGGAAGGCGCAATGGGTGGACAGCGCGGTCTTGCCGACGCCGTCTTTCTGGTTGGCGAATGTGCCGGTCTTCAAAGTCTTATCCCTCCTTGGCAACAGTCCGTGGGCGTGCCGCCGCGATGCTCATGCCGATGATGAGAATGGCCAGCAGCGCGGCGGTAACGGGGCGGTTGCGTATGGCGCGTGCCAGCGGTGTCAGCACCGATTCGTACCATGCGTATGTCCGTTTCACTGTGCCCGCGCGCAGTGCCTGTGGTGGCGCGCTCGCGGAGATCACCCGGGTATCCGGCGGCCAGTCCGGCTCACTATCCATCAGTGGTAATAGGTCATTGACGTGGGTGTGAAAGGCGAGCCAGAAGGACGGGGCCCACTGGCGTGCGTTCGCCTGTACTTCCGAGTCGCTGGGGAGCGGCCCTTTGCGGGCGATCACGAGCCGGTTGTCGTCGAAGCGCATGTTGTAGAAGTCACCGAACACGGCGGCGTAGGTGGCCGACTCGTGGGCGTAGAGCGGGCTCGTCTGCCAGGTGTTGGCCGCGAGAACCGCGCCATTGCTCATGAGCTCGCGCACCGCGGTCAGCCATTCGCGGGTCATCAGCGCGTCGGGGATGTAGGTCGGCCCCGGGGTGTCGAGCACGACGAGGTCATAGCGCACGTCCTCGCGTGCGGCGGCTGCGACATACGCGCGGGGGTTGGCGTTGATCAGGCGCATGTGGTCGTTGGTGAACCAGAAGCAGCACCCTGACGCGAGGGTGCTCAATCCCTTGTCGGGCTCCACCACGTCGATATACGTCTGCGGCAGCAGCGTGTGCAGCGTTCGGGGAACGACACCCGTGCGAAGCCCGACGACGAGTACGCGCTGGGGTTTCGGCTGTACCAGTAGAGCGGCCAGGAGGTTTCGCGTGTAGGGCAGCACGAGCTTGCCCAGCTGCGCGCGGCTGATGCAGCCGATATAATGCTGCGCGTCGCGATCGTCGTAGCTCGCAACGACGCAGCGTCTCGATTGGGTCTGCTCCACGCGCAAGGCCCCGTAAGCGGTCTCCCGCTCCATGAGCACAGACGTTGCGTTGGCGGTGCCGAGAACCAGGCCAAGCATGGCCGCGGCGGTGGCGAGGGGTGCTTTCATGACGTCCTTGCCTTAGTGTGTATGCGCGATCCGGCGCATACCCGTGCAGGTTGCAGCTTATTGGGCGGGCAAAAAGTCTATCTCTGCGAGGCTTGCCTGGCCAGACGTGTTTCGCACGCGAAACTCGCCTCACCCATGGTGGACTGTTGACGTTATGTTCTCCAATGGGTAACTTCTCGGCAAATGCAGTAGCACTTATGCTTCCTTCGCCGGGTGTTTCCATTGCATCCGCGACGTCACAAGGATGTAACGCTATCCTCTGGAGCGTTCAGGACAGACGGCTCTAGGGATTACTAATCTTTTAGAAAGTAATGTCATTTTCTGGTAGAATTGCTGGTATGAAATGTAAACGCTCCAGTGATGGTCG
>NZ_JBNAZM010000126.1:0-1857 GCF_051195215.1 Arhodomonas sp. AD133
GCCCACGTCGCTAACGCAGACACGATCATCGCCAATCACCGGACAGCCCGGAAGGCGGTATGCACCGGACGCTTACGGATCATGAACAGACGCACGAGGAAGCCTGCCGCCGGCAAGGCAAGCACCAGCCCAACCCAGTGGCCTGCGCTCACGGCAAACCATGTCAGCCCCCACAGAAGCGCGAACGGGACTGCCGTAATAAGGATTTCCACAACGCTTCGCACGACGCGGGGTTCACGGTAGCCACTCAGTTCGCGGCGCCACGCCCGCGGGTCCTCTGTGGTGTCGATACTCGACGCTTGTACACTCATCCAGCGATGCTCTAACTATTAGTACGGACCATGCAAGTCGCAGTGCGATTTCGGTCTTACCGACGGTATCCAGCGGCAACCTGCTTAGGTGTCAGGTTGAATCGGTCAATGGATGTTGTCTATGCACTACAGAACACACCATGCAGGGCTTCGGAAAACGGCCGGAAAAGTGGTATCGACTCGGCTCAGCGCCGATCAGAAGCGTTCGACCCGCGATGGGAAATCGCGTTCGTGTGTCCACGCACAGCGATGCTTCCGGTCGCAGTCGCGGAGTGTTCGATTGACCGGGATAACCCCACGACTACCCTCCGGGGTTGCGACGTCTACGTCGCGGCTGCGGTGGCGGCTGGGTATTGTCTATTCTCCAGCGCAGAAGGCTGGGTGTCGCGAATTCATGTCAGGAAGCGCTTCAGGGGAAGGCCTCCACAATCCCCAGCCAATGGCGCCGTTTCTCCCGTTGACGTCGCTTTACTGCCACGAGCGCTGCGCCGCACCTCGCCCATGGGCTCCAGGAGAGATGCAATGTACCTGTCTTACGCGCGAGCGATACTGATCGGCGTCGGCCTCTGCACCGCCGGGGCCGCCCTCGCGGAGACGTCGGCGCCGCCGGCATCGACGGTTCAAGAGGTTGAGGCTGCGGAGCTTTTCCCTCTGGTCCCAGGTGAAAGCACGTTTGAGGTGGTGGACGGAGACGGAGAGGGACGGCAGGTCGTGCTGAAACTGAGTTCCGCAGACGGTGAAGGCCGCTGGGAAGTTCGATTTGGCGACTACAACATCCTCCATCTTTACGAGCTCCCGGATGGCAGCGTGCTGATCTCCGGTCTGGACGTGCTGACGCAAGGCCAGACTGTGCTGTATGAGCCGCCTGTGGTGCTGCTACCCAATAGGATCGTGCCCGACCAGACATGGAGTGCCTCCGGCAGGGCTACGGTCGTCAACAGAGAGACGCAAGAGGCTGTACACAAGGGTCAGTACCAGCACCGAGTCATGCCCATCACTCGAGAACGGTACGCGACCCCGGCGGGTGATTACGAAGGTTTCCTGGTGTCAATCGAGCAGACCATCGATCTTGAGGCGCCGGCTGTGATCCGGTTGCGGCTCGATCTCGGCTTCTTCCCCGGCGAAGGTCTGATGAAACGTTCGATGAAGTTCGTCGTCGACAAACCCATGTGGTTCGGCTCGACCACGCGACGCACAGCAGAGCTTGTCCGTTAGGGCCAAGTTTTGGCAGATCAGACAGGGATGACCAGCCTTTGATGACCGGCTGCAGGGGAGAACCCGGTCGCGTCGTATCGTCCGTAGCCGGTCCAAACAGCCTCGACGTCAATATGAGCTATAAAGAGCCTGAATCCGTGACGAGCCGATATGCGGCGCCGCAACAAACTGACTCATGAGGCTCAATAACCGGATAATCGGGCGAGAACGCGTCGTGGGACAGTGTTGTCGTCCTCCAGGAGGGCACTGCCAGACGTTGTGTCGCCTGTGGTGTGCCCCGATGGCGGTTGGCGGACGAGCGCGACCCTGCCGGGGCGCGGCGGCATACGGT
>NZ_JBNAZM010000127.1:0-1850 GCF_051195215.1 Arhodomonas sp. AD133
CCACGCGCCAGGCCAGTCCGCAACGCTGGCGCCGGCGCGATGGTTTCGTGCTCACCGACGCCCGCGCCGACGCCCGTGAGGTCCAGGGCGAGATCCACTACTGCATCTACTGCCACGACCACGACGGCGATTTCTGCTCCAAGGGCTTTCCCGAGAAAAAGGGCCGCCCCGAGCTCGGCTTCAAGGAGGACCCGCTGGGCAACACGCTCACCGGCTGCCCGCTGGAGGAGAAGATCTCGGAGATGCACGCGCTAAAGCGCGACGGGCTCACCCTCGCCGCGCTCGCCGTGGCCATGGTCGACAACCCCATGGTGCCGGCCACCGGGCATCGCATCTGCAACGACTGCATGAAATCCTGCATCTACCAGAAGCAGGACCCGGTCGACATCCCCCAGATCGAGACCCGCTGTCTCACCGACGTGCTCGAGCTGCCCTACGGCGTGGAGGTCTATCACCTGCTCACGCGCTGGAACCCGCTGCGCGCCGAGCAGTACTGCCAGGCCGCCGACAACGGCCGCCGCGTGCTCGTCGCCGGCATGGGGCCGGCGGGGTTCACCATGGCGCACCACCTCACCCAGGCCGGCTGCACGGTGGTGGGCATCGACGGGCTGAAGATCGAGCCGCTGCCGCGTGGATTACTCGAAGCACCGGTCGAGCGCTGGGCCGATCTCGTCGAGCCGCTCGATGAGCGCATCCTCATGGGCTTCGGCGGAGTAGCCGAGTACGGCATCACCGTGCGCTGGGACAAGAACTTCCTCAAGCTCATCTACCTGACCCTCGCCCGCCGGCACAACTTCCGCGTCTACGGCGGCGCGCGCCTCGGCGGCACCGTGACCCTGGAGGACGCCTGGGCGCTTGGCTTCGACCACGTCACCACCGCCACCGGCGCGGGGCTGCCGCGGGTCATCCACATGGGCAACAGCCTCGCCCGCGGCATGCGCCAGGCGAGCGACTTCCTCATGGCGCTGCAGCTCACCGGCGCGGGCAAGGAATCGAGCCTCGCCAACCTCCAGGTGCGGTTGCCGGCGGTGGTCGTCGGCGGCGGGCTCACCGGCGTGGACACCGCCACCGAGGTGCAGGCCTACTACATCAAGCAGGTCGAGAAGATCCTCCACCGCTACGAGACCCTGGTGGCCGCCCGGGGCGAGGCGGCGGTCACCGCCGGGCTCAACGACGAGGACCGCGAGACGCTTGCCGAGTTCCTCGCCCACGGCCGCGCCGTGCGCGCCGAGCGCGAGCGCGCCACCGCCGCCGGCGAGAGGCCGGACTTCATCCCGCTGCTGCGCCAATGGGGCGGGGTGACCATCGCCTACCGCAAGGGCATGAACGCCTCGCCGGCGTACACCCGCAACCACGAGGAGCTCACCAAGGCCACCGAGGAAGGCCTCTACTACGCCGAGGGCGTGGAGCCGCTGTACGCCGACGTGGACGCGCACGGCCACGTCGACGGCCTGGTGTGCCGGCGCATGGCATGCGTGGAGGGGCGGTGGCTGGCCACCCACGAGGAGGTGACCCTGCCGGCGCGGGCGATCTTCGTCGCCGCCGGCACCGTGCCCAACACCATCTACGAGCGCGAGTACCCGCGCACCTTCGCGTTGAACGGCAACCACTTCATGCCCCATGTCGCCCACTCCGAGGGGCTGCAGCCGGTGGAGGACGCCGAGCACTGCAAGGTCCGCGAGTTCGGCCCGTTCACCTCCTACGACGACGCCGGCCGCCAGGTCACCTTCATCGGCGACACCCACCCGGCGTTCAACGGCAGCGTGGTCAAGGCCATCGCCTCGGCGAAGCAGAGCTACCCGCAGGTGCTGCGCGCCGTCGGCCGCCGCCCGGCGCCCGCCGAGACCGGC
>NZ_JBNAZM010000128.1:0-1788 GCF_051195215.1 Arhodomonas sp. AD133
TCGTGAAAGCCTGCGGCGTAACGACAGCGAAGCTGCAGGGGCATAGCGGGACACCTCACCTCGTGAGCGGGAGAAAGTGAACGTGGGAACCCGACCGGCAGCCCCGCCCGCCGCTCGCGGCGAAGGGAAGGCGCGTTGCCCGCTGATGCTGCCGGAAGGGGGCGGAGGGGCCGTAGTAGTCCGAGCGCGGGAAAGCCGCGCACATGGCGAAGGGCTCCAGTGCGTTCGCAGCGAAGCTTCATCACGAGGAGGCCGCCGGTGAATATCGGCGCATCGTACTCCGACCGGGAAACGGCCGGGGCACGGGTACTCGCGATGCAGACCAAGCTGCACCGATGGGCAACGGCCGATCCCGGTCGCTGCTTTGATGACTTGTTCAACCTCGTCCATGATCCGGCGTTCCTGGTCACGGCGTGGCATCGGGTGCGAGGCAACAAGGGCGGGCGTGCCGCCGGTGTCGATGGGATTGCACCTAATGCCATAGAAGCCCCGGAAGCATTCCTGACCGGGCTGAGAGACACACTCAAGGCCCGCTGCTATACGCCGAGCCGTGTTCGGGAGAAGTCGATACCCAAGGCCGGTGGCAAGGTCCGCCGCCTCGGGATACCGACCGTCGCCGACCGGGTGGTTCAGGCATCCTTGTCGCTGGTACTCGAGCCCATCTTTGAAGCCGATTTCCTGCCGTGTTCGTACGGTTTTCGGCCCAATCGCCGCGCTCAGGACGCGATCAGTGAAATCCGCTTCCTTGCAGCCCCAACTCGCAACTACCAATGGGTGTTCGAGGCGGACATCAAGGCGTGCTTCGATAACATCGAGCATGGGGCGCTGATGCGCCGCATTGCGAGACGGATCGGAGACAAGCGGATCCTCGCACTGATCCGTGCGTTTCTTCGGGCCGGGATCCTCGCCGAGGACGGCACGGCCCGAGATACGATCACCGGAACACCACAAGGAGGGATCCTGTCTCCGCTTCTTGCCAACATTGCCCTGTCGTCTCTCGACGAGCACTTTGCCCGGAAATGGGAAGCGCTCGGACCGTCATGGCAGCGCGCAAAGCTTCGCCGCGCCGGCGTTCCATCCATGAGAATCATCCGTTACGCGGACGATTTCGTGGTCATGGTCCACGGCCAGCGCACTGACGCCGAAGCGCTCTGGCAGGAAGTGGAAGACGTGCTCGCGCCGACCGGGCTATCCCTGTCGGTCGAGAAGACCCGGGTGTGCCACATTGACGAAGGCTTCGACTTCCTCGGCTGGCGAGTGCAACGCCGCCGCTGGCGAGGTCGGGGCGGTAAACAGGTAGTGTACACCTACCCGTCAAAGAAGGCCCTGACCTCCGTGACGAGCAAGGTGCGCTCCCTGACCCGCCGAAACAAACATTGTACGCTCAAGGATCTGCTGCGCGCGGTTAACCGTGTGCTGCGCGGCTGGTGTGAATACTTCCGATACGGCGTGTCGGCACGGACCTTCGGATACCTCGACTACTTCACGTGGCATCGAGTCTTCTGCTGGCTTCTGAAACGACATGCCGGGCTCGGCAAGAAGGAGCTCGTCCGCCGCCTGCTGCCGAATTGGAAGCTTGCGGATGGAGGAACCACCCTGTTCAAGCCCCAGAAGGTGTCGATTATCCGCTATCGTTACCGAGGGACGCGAATACCCACACCCTGGGCGCCATTGGCATGAACACATGGAGAGCCGGATGCGGTGAGAATCGCACGTCCGGTTCGGAAGGCGGGTCGCAGAAACCCAGCCGGTGAAAACCGGCCAGGGCGCTGCGACCCGACCCTTACA
>NZ_JBNAZM010000129.1:0-1777 GCF_051195215.1 Arhodomonas sp. AD133
AATCCGTTCTCCGGCGCCCTCTATGCCTTCACCAATCGCCAGCGCAACAGGATCAAATGCCTGATGTGGGAAGACAACGGTTTCGTGCTCTATTACAAGGCGCTGGCCGAGGAGCGCTTCAAGTGGCCGGGTCCATGTGATGAGCTGATGGCGCTGAGCGGTGAGCAGATCAACTGGCTGCTCGACGGCTACGACATCACGCTGCTGCGCGGGCATAAGGTGCTGCATTACGAGCGCGTCGGCTAGCCATTTCCGCGTCCATGGCCACGGGCTTTTTGCTATCATCGCGCGATGCGATCGATGCCCGACAAGCCCTGTCCAGCGCCCGATTTCAGCGGCCTGTCGGCCGCTGAAATGGCGAGCGTGATCAGCGATCTCCAGCAGCAGCTGGCCGACAGGGACGAAGCGCTCGAGCGCCACGAACGGGCGATCGAACAACGCGACACGCGTATCGAGATCCTCGAAGAGCTGCTGCGCCACAAGAAGGTGCAGCAGTTCGCCGCCAGCAGCGAGAAATCGCGCGATCAGGTCACCCTGTTCGACGAAGCCGAGCTGGAAGCCGGAATCGACGCCCTGCGTGACCAGCTGCCGGAGGGCGTGGAAGAGGAAGGCGCCCCGCGCAAGCGCCGCCAGCGCGGCTTCTCGGACAAGCTGCTGCGCGAGCGCATCGAGCTCCCCCTCGGCGACGATGAGAAAGTCGGTGCGACCAGGACCTTCTTCACGAAGGTCAAGGAAGAGCTGGCGTTCATCCCCGCCCAGCTCAAGGTTCTCGAATACTGGCAGGAAAAGGCGGTGTTCGAGCACGAGGGCGAGGAGCGCCTGCTCGCCGCGCCCCGACCGGTGCATCCGCTCGGCAAGTGCATCGCCACGCCGTCGCTGCTGGCGTATCTCATCACCTCCAAGTACGCCGACGGCCTGCCGCTGTACCGCCTCGAGCGGATGTTCAGGCGCCACGGCCACGAAATCAGCCGCACGAGCATGGCCCACTGGATCATCCGCCTGGACGGCGTGTTCAGGCCGCTGATCAACCTGATGCGCGAGACCCAGAACGGCGGCGATTACCTGCAGGCCGATGAAACGCGGATCCAGGTACTCAAGGAAAACGGCAAAACGGTCCAGTCCGACAAATGGATGTGGGTGACCCGGGGCGGTCCACCGGATCAACCCTCGGTGCTGTTCGAATACGACCCTTCCCGGGGCGGCCAGGTGCCCGTGCGCCTGCTCGATGACTTCACCGGCATCCTGCAGGCCGATGGCTACTCCGGCTACGGGCAGGTCTGTGCGGCCAACGGGCTGACCCGGATCGGCTGCTGGGATCATGCCCGGCGCAAGTTCGTCGAAGCCTCGCGAGCGGCGCCGGGAAAAGGCAAAAAGGCTCGGGCGAGCATCGCCGATACCGCTTTGGGATATATCCGCAAGCTCTACGCGATCGAGAGGACGGCCCGCGATCTCGGTGACGCCGAACGCTACCGGCTGCGCCAGCAAAAGAGCGTGCCCGTGCTGAACACGTTCAGAGCGTGGCTGGAGGCCAACGCGGGCAAGGTCCTGAAAGGCTCGCTCACGCGCAAGGCCATGGACTACACGCTCAACCAGTGGACCCCGCTCATCGGTTACTGCGAGCGCGGCGATCTGCGGATCAGCAACGTACTCGCCGAGAACGCCATCCGCCCGTTCGCCGTGGGCCGCAAGGCGTGGCTGTTCGCCGATACCGCTCAGGGTGCCCACGCCAGCGCCACCTGCTACTCGCTGATCGAAACGGCCAAAGCCAACGGCCTTG
>NZ_JBNAZM010000130.1:0-1758 GCF_051195215.1 Arhodomonas sp. AD133
CGCCCGCTCGCGCGCGGACACCGCCGGATCTCCGTTACCGCCGGCATAGCGCACTTCCACGTGCGAGAGCGTCGCCGCCGCGTCGTCACCACGCAGCTCCAGCCCCCGCCAGTCCCCCGGCCGCGGCAGGCTCGCGTAGCCGTCGGCGTTGAAGTCACCGCCGCGCGCGTCATCCCGCTCGGAGGTGAACACCACCGGCGCCGACGCCGTGCCCGGCACCGACAGCCCTCCGTCCACCCGCAATCGCGCCTCCGGGGCGAACTTCATCACCACCCCCGGCGCAACCGCCAGCTGCGTACCATCGCGCATGTGCAGCTCGCCGCTGACGTGGTAGGTCCGCGCCTGCGCCTCGCCCTCGGCGGCCTCCTGCACTGCAAGCTCGAGATCCGCCTCTCGGTCGGTACCCACCACCCACACGCCGTCGCGGTGGTTGGGCACGAGCACGTTGCCCGCATCCGGCCCCGGCAGCGCGCTCGCCGGCAGCCGCACACCCCGCTCGTTATCCACCACCGTGTTGCCCCGGATCACCGGCGGCCCATGGCGCACCGTGTCGGTGTACTGAATCCCGAACTCGCCGCCGCCGCGGATGTCGTTGTCCACGAGGCTCGGCGCGGCACTGTGCACCCGGATGCCCTGGCCGCCGGCATCGCGGATGACGTTGTCCTCCAGCTGCGCCGGCGCGTCATTCCAGTGGTCACCCTCCACCGTGATGCCGCTCCAGTCACTGCCGCGCACCGTCGTGCGCTCGACACGCGCCCCCGCTTTGTCAATCCGGATACCGTTGCGCGCGCTCGCCACCACCGCGCTGTCCGACACCGTCACCGGCGCATTCAGGACCAGCGCCGCGTTGCGCCGGCTGTTGTTGTTTCCACCGGCATAACGGATCTCGGTGTGCGTCAGTCCCGAGAGCAAGGGCGTGGCCTCGCCCTGGTAGACAAGGCCGCCCCAGTCACCGGGCGCACCGGTGCTCGCCCCGTCACCGTTGGTATCACCGCCGGCGCTGTCGTCGCGGTAGGAGGTGAACACCACCGGCGACTCGGCGGTGCCCTCGGCAAGCAGCGCGCCCTTGACGAACAGCTGACTGCCGCTGCCGCCGGCCTTCCAGACCACGCCTTCGGCCACCCGCATGCGGGTGCCGGCCGCCACGGTCGCATCCCCGTGCAAGCGATATTGGCGGATGTCGCCGAGCGGCAGGCGCAGCTCAGCGGTGCGGGTGTCGCCCACGATCTCGATGACCGAACGCTCATTGGGCGCGAGCACGTTGCCGCCGCCGGGCGCCGGCAGCATCGAGAACGGCACCCGCAGCGCCACCGCGTTGCCCGTGATGGTGTTGCCGGTCAGCGGCTCGCCGCCGCCGGCACTGTTGAAGTAAACGCCGTGGCCGGCGTTGTCGAGCAGCTCGTTGTCCGCGATGACTGGTGTATTGCTCACCGCATAGATCGCGTGGCTGCTCCCGTTCGTGATCCGGTTACCCCGGATCACGGTGCCGTCCGTGCCACCGTACAGCTTGATACCCGCCTTGCCGCTGCCGGTGATCTCGTTGCCCACGATCTGCGAGGCCGCATCGGGCGTGTTGAGGTCGATGCCCTTGGCCGAAGCCTCGGCAAGCGTGCTCTCGCGCAGCGTCAAGCTGGAACGGTAGAGATACAGGTTCCTACGGCCGTAGCGCACGGTGACGCCCTGCAGGCGGGAGCCGTGGCTGCTGCCGTTGAACGATATCCCGCTCCACGCGCCGGGGCTGCCCTGGGAGGGGCCGTC
>NZ_JBNAZM010000131.1:0-1701 GCF_051195215.1 Arhodomonas sp. AD133
TGGAATGCCGGGTTACCCGCTTCGAAAAAAGTCGCCCAATACGACTGAGGCAAGAGCGTCGATTTAACGGCGCTTACTGTTCGAGCGCCAGACCGAGGATGGCGGCGTCGCACGTCATGGCTTCGGCAAGGCGAGTCTCGAGTTCCTCAAGGAGGATCTCGAAACCCAACGCGATGAGCTCAAAGCACTCAAGGGCAAAGGTCGCATGAGCGCCCACGCCCGGCATAAGCTCGAGCGCCTCAATGAAGTTCTCGAGCACGTCAGCGCTACGCTCGAGCGTGGTGAGACCGCCGCCCCCGCCGAGAGCGGGACCACACTGCGGCGACTGGACCAGAACAGCGGTCAGCAGGGCGAGCAGTGTGTGGCGAGCGTTGATTTGGCGGCCAACGTCACCAACCCCAACACAACACTGACATCCACCGCCTCGGCCTCTTACACGGACTTCGGCCCGATGCACTCCAACGTGGAGCTGTATACCTACACAGTCGTGAGAGACGTCGACGGCAACGTCGAGGACAGCGATTCCGAGACCGTTTACGGGGACGCCTGGGGACCTGGCGCCAACGCCGAGGCGTCTTTGGACATCACCTTCTCCCGCGATGGCTACGCCTACGCCAGCATCAGCGTACCCCCGTGTGACTACGTCGAGTGGGTGTCCCAGGACGGCGCGCCGCTATAAACCATCAAGGCGGAGGGAAGATGGTCCTCACCTTATGGACGCCCTCTCGCCTCAATCGGACCGCACACCAGAGTGATCGCTAACGCCGGGCAATGCGCCCGCGCGTTGCGCCACTCTGTATTGTCGAGATTGGCCGAGCCGGAATAGCCCGATCGCAGGAGTTCGATCACCGGGCTGCTCGGCCGTAGGGATTAACGCGATAACACACGGAGTTCACTCAATGAAGTGGCAAACACTGGCCTGCGCGGCGAGCGCACTCGTCTTCGCCGCGTCCGCGGCCGCTGAATCCGGCCAATCCCTCGTTGCCCGATCCGCGGCGGAGACGTTTGCGGCCAATGCCGGAGACGGCTGGAAGCAGGTCGACCAGGGCGTGTTCGAGCGCCAGGGCGATGATGGCAGCGTTGAGCAGCGCGGCTTCGGCAAGGCGAGCCTCGAGTTCCTCAAGCAAGAGCTCGAAACCCAACGCGAGGAAATCAAAGCGCTCCAGGGTGAAGGCCGCACGAGCAACCACGCTCAGCGCAACCTAAAACGCCTCAATGAAACCCTCGGGCAGGTCACCACCGCGCTCAAGCGTAGTGAGGCCACTGCGGCTACCGCAGCCACCAACGCGGCCGGCACGGTTCAGCGACTCGACGAGGAGCGGGTCAAGATCGGCGATATGTGCGTCGCGTCAGTAGACCTGAACGCCAACGTGCAAAACCGCACGGGCGCTCGGCTGACCGCAACTGCTTCGGCGGCCTATACGGATTTCGGGCCAATGGTTCCCAACGTGAAGCTGTACGCGAATACGTGGGTGAAAGACAGCGACGGCGAGACCCGCGATAGCGACAGCGAAACGGTTTATGGCGATGCGTATGGACCTGGCGCCAACGCCGAGTCCACGTTGCTAACCACTTTCTCTCGCGACGGCTACGCGTTCGCCATGATCCATGCGAAACCGTGTAACTAGTCGGTCCTGAAAAACTCGCAACCGACTGATGCGGCGTAGATTTCGGCGTTTCCCAGCGTTCTGGAATCGCCGG
>NZ_JBNAZM010000132.1:0-1670 GCF_051195215.1 Arhodomonas sp. AD133
GAATGCCGGGTTACCCGCTTCGAAAAAAGTCGCCCAATACGACTGAGGCAAGAGCGTCGATTTAACGGCGCTTACGATGAACAACCGGGATTTCGCGAAGCGGGACTTCTCCGGTCTCCGGGTCACCCTTGGCGGAGGCATGGCGGTGCAGCGGGTCGTGAGCGAAAAGTGGCTCGAGGTTACCGGATGCCCGATCATCGAAGGTTACGGACTGTCCGAAACGTCACCCACGGCCACGCTCAATCCGCCCGATACCACAGCCGTTCCCGGCTCGATCGGACTGCCGGTCCCGTCGACGGAAATCGCGATCTTGGATGATGACGATCAGCCACTGCCATCCGGGCAGGCGGGCGAGATCGCCATCCGCGGCCCCCAGGTCATGGACGGCTACTGGAACTGTCCCGAGGAGACGGCACGGGTGATGACGCCGGAGGGCTACTTCAAGTCAGGGGACGTCGGAGTGATGGACGAGCGCGGCTTCGTGCGCATCGTCGATCGCAAGAAGGACATGATTCTGGTGTCCGGTTTCAACGTCTATCCCAACGAGGTCGAGGGCGTCGTGGCAATGCATCCCGGCGTCCTGGAATGCGCCTGTATTGGGCAGCCCGACGCACGCTCGGGTGAAGCCGTGAAGCTGTTCGTCGTGCCTCAGGACGACTCGCTGACCGAGGAGCAGCTGTTCGCCTACTGTCGGGAGCAACTGTCCGGGTACAAGAAGCCAAAGTACATCGAATTCCGGAAGGAGCTGCCAAAGACGAACGTCGGGAAGATCCTGCGGCGCGAATTGCGCGAAGAAACGGTGGTTGCCTAAGCGGTCCGAAAAATAATTTGGCGAGGCTGTTACCCAACGAGAAGGAGGATGCCAAATGGAAGGGGCAGAAAACAGGCAAAAAGACCCGATCGTCGTGTCCGGCAGGAGCCATAAGAAGGTTCAGTCACTGATCAATGCGTCTCACCGGAAACTGCTGCATCTTGAAACGGTCGTCGACTGGTCCCGGGGAGTTGACTTCTCGAAACCACCGAAGATAGAAGAAGCTGGCTGGCTGTACGGTACATCCTACTGGGACGGCATGACAGCCGAGCAGAAGAACGAAGTACTGTGGCTGGAAACGGCGAGGGACGTCTCGTAATTCATCTGGCTCGAGCAGGCCCTGCCGGAGCTGTATGTCGGCTACGTCAACAAGTATCATGGGCAGCTGTCACCGGACATCCGGGAGTATCTGATGATCTTCTCACGGGAGGAGATCGTACACACCATGATGTTTCGGCGGTACCTCGACGTGGCCAACCTGCCGATGTGGAGCCACCCCGAGAATATTCCGAACTTCTCGGATTTCGAGAAACAGCTACCGCACCGTCACCCAGTCTACGGGATACTCTGGAACCTGCTGATCGAATGGTTCGCGGAGCTTAACTCTATTTACCAAACCCAGCACGAATTCATCGACCCGTTGACAAGGAAGCTGTTCAGAGAGCATCACATGGAGGAAGTGAGGCATATCGCGTTCGCCAAGGACATTGTCTCGAACTATTTCGAGAATGCGTCGTCCTCCGAGGTCGACGAAGTCTGTGAGTTCTTCCGGAACAGTTACATGTCGGGTCCCGGACGATTCCGTGGCTTTTTGTGAAATAGATCGGGCCTGTCAGCGTACCAGTGTTTCATCGCCTGC
>NZ_JBNAZM010000133.1:0-1643 GCF_051195215.1 Arhodomonas sp. AD133
CACCCCAGACACACCATCACCGAGCAGCGGACATTTTAGCCCGGGGAAAACCGGACAGCCTCAACCGGGATTGACAATTGCATCGACAGGCCTCGCTGGACACTGGGTCACGCTCGCCCTGGCCCAGGTCATTGCGGGTCTCGGTGCCGGCCTGATGCTGCCGGCCATTTACTCGCTGGCCGCGTTCATCGCCCCGACCGGTCGCGAGTCCGCCGTGCTCGGACGGGTCATTACCGGATGGTCGCTCGCCATGGTAGCGGCCGTGCCAGCGTCCGCCTTCGTCGCCGACCGCTGGGGCTGGAGAACCGCCTTCTTCATCGTCGCCGGTCTCGGCGGTTGCGCCCTGTTGGGCTTTCGCCGGTTGCCGGAGCTCAAGCCCCGATCCGGCAGGCCGGGGGGCTCCCTGCGCGGGGCGCTAGCGATCCAGGATGCATCACTCACGCTGGGCGTGTGCTTCCTCTACATGGTCTCGTTCTACGGGGTGTACACGTTCCTCGGCGCCTTCGTGGAATCGCGTCCCGGTGGATCGGCCTCATTAGCCGGCATGGCGGTGTTGGCCTACGGCTGCGGATTCGGGGCGGGAAGCCTCGCCGGCACCCTCATCGACCGCGTCAGCGCACGAATCGCCGCCAGGTACATCCTGATGGCCATCTCCTGTGTCTACCTGCTCCTGTCGGCGGTTAGCACTGCCTCCTTCGCCACCATCGTGCCGACGTGCTTTCTATGGGGCTCGGTAAACCACCTCGGTCTCAACAGCCTCGTGTCGGTTCTCTCTCAGCTCGACGAGGAGGGCCGGGTTCGGCTCATGGGCCTGTTCAGCGCGGTCTCGTATGGGGGCATGATGGTCGCCGGCATCTCGTTCGGGTTTCTGTACGAGACGCTTGGATTCGCTGCGCTGCCCATGAGCGCGGCCATTCTGTGCGGAATATCGGCTGTGCTCGCGCGCGTGTGTCTGTCGCAGCGCGGCACATGCCCGCAACGACACGAGGCGTACTGAGCTTCTCGTCACCCTCGAGCCTACTGTTTCGCGGGCTCGAAGACGCTCGTCTCGGCTTACCGAGCAAGCAGCGCTTTCGCATACGCCCACACGTCGGGGCATGCGTTGCCTATGGCGGCGTTGACGCTGCACACCGTTTCGAGCGGTACCCGGTTCTCGCACCAGCTCTGCCCATCGTTCCCGAGGTTCAGGAACACCGGCATGAGCCGTCCAGACTCACGGCCGCGCTCTTCGCTAAACGCGTGCCCGCAGCGTTGAGGTGATTGATACATTTCGCTGCGAGACGTTGCATGGGGGCCGCATGCAAGAAATGGATCTATTCGCGAGACTTCCCGACAAGAAAAACCGATTCGGACGTTTTTTCACACCGGAAATTGGATCCGAACCAGATCAAATCATAGCGCCAACGCCATCATCATATCCACCTTAGTGAGAAAAGGTTCGCCCGCGTCTAGACGGTCCGCTAAAGGTGTGCAATGGTACATCATTAAAGGTATACAATATACCCAATAAGAAAACCGCCGACAGGCACCGACGGCACAGGTTTTTAGTCGGTTAGACAAAATGGGTTACTAATCTTTTAGAAAGTAATGTCAGGTTCGATTGTGTATCGGCAGGCCGGGTGACGGAAGAACGACTGCACTAG
>NZ_JBNAZM010000134.1:0-1630 GCF_051195215.1 Arhodomonas sp. AD133
TCGCCCGATTATCCGGTTATTGAGCCTCATGAGTCAGTTTGCTGCGGCGCCGCATATCGGCTCGTCACGGATTCAGGTATTCGTTCGAGATGAAGGAATATCAGATTTTTGCGGCCCTGAAGGCAGAGATAAGTGCTCCGTTTGTTTGGCTCACGAGTCCTGGCGTTCCATCGCGGTCAATCGCCAAGTTAAAAAACCCAAGCAACAAGAAAAGTATTTATTGTGAAGTTCTTATAGTGGATGAAAACTTTCGCGCTAACTACAACGAGGCAAAGCACACTAATAAGATCGCTCAAGCTGAGGAAGCTGCGGTAATTAATGGGTGGTATCGGCAACGGCTCGGTATCGAGAAAAACGAAAAGGCTCAGCTTGAAGTCACGTTGCCAGGTTGGCAGCCGTTGCCGTTGCTACAAATTCAAGCGGGGTTATCACATCCAGATAATGCTGTGAGAATCGCATGCGATCTAGCGGTTGTGTCAGTAGCATTAGGCGCTATAGGCCTCGTGCTGGGGGTGGTAGCAATATGTGCGTAGCGCATAACACGTCGCTCCAGCCGACGTCAGGCCGCGATGCGGCCTTCCTCGGCTGAGCTTGGCGTTGGCGGGAAAGAGCTTATGGCTAAAGGCACGGAAGCGTGGATTCGCGGGCTTCGTTCAACCGCGATCAAAAGCGGAGCGTTCGTGTTGGCAGACACGGTGAATTGGGGCAGGAATTGAGCGCACTGGAATCAGGCCATCCCGGAATGTCGGCGCTCGCCATATCGCGGCGGTTTCTGGTGCGCGGCGCGCAAGGCAAGGCCCGCGCAGTGCCGTCGAGTCAGCTCCGGGGTGGCGGAGCGTCTTTCCCTCCAACAATTGGCTGGAGGCGACGCCGGCACACGTGGCTGCTTGTAATCGGGCGCTCCGGGCGGCGCGCCTCAGCCAACCGTTAGGCAATAATGTAGATATGGATACTTGTAAGTGCTTTAGTTGCGGTGGTGTATTTCCTGATATTGATGGGCCGGTACATCGATACATGAGTTCGTCGCCGGGGTGCTGGTCAGTTTATGGAGAAGTTCTAGCTCGTGAATATAGTGACCCTACCTACTTTGAGGTTCACCGATTAACAGTTGATGCTTATGCAGTTCAGCACCCAGGCTCTACAGACCGACAAAGCATACAATCCGTTGGAGTACACCTGATAAGGCTTTGCTTGTTCCTAGAGCATGGTCTAACAGCCGGTAAAGCGAATGATGCGATGTTGGAAGCAGGAATGAAAAAATCGTCTTTTATATTTCTGGAGCCTCCGCTGGACATGGGGGAGATCACTGCGGCTGATATTTATAGGGCTAGTTCAGCAGAAGAGCACAAAGCCTTAGTAAGAGGTTGGGCTAGAAGTGTATGGGATACTTGGTCAATGCATCACAACACTATTCGAGAGTGGTTGCCTAACAAAGCATTACACTGGACAAGCCGGTGAATGCGGCGTTATGTGCCACAAGGCTGATTATGTTTCTACGTTTCGTTGTCTACGAGAAGGATGAAGGTTCGGGTCGCGAGATGGGGTTGTTCATGGGTTCCTTCTCGATCTGTGTGGGTTCCAGGGTGTGAAGGCGGGTAGCCGGTAGGTAGCGATGACCGATATGTTGTGT
>NZ_JBNAZM010000135.1:0-1579 GCF_051195215.1 Arhodomonas sp. AD133
CAGCCGACCTTCTATGGGCTGTCCCTTGTCAAGTCCTAAGCGGTCTTGCGTTATCGGGTCATCTGCAACCTCCGGTGTGCGGATGTCGTGTTCCCAGGCGCTGACCGCGCGTTGCCTCGGTTGTCGTTTGTCACGGCCGCGATGGGCGACCGGTACCACCTTCTATCCGGGCCGATGCAGGGTCGGCCAGCTCAAACTGCGTGCGCCTTCGGCGCGACGCCAACCGATGGTGAAGACGCCCCTTCTACAACTAACGGCTCGATCAACTCGGCCTAGGTCGGCTTCGGGCGCCTTCGGCAAACGCGGCCTCTCACTACCCGGGCTCACGGCAGCGCTGGCAGAGCACAAGCGCACACGCGCCAGTCCGGCTCAGGCGGCGGTGAGCACCGTGCCCTCGGGGATCTCGCCGTCGTGGAGATAGCGCCACAGCGCCACCAGCAGCTTGCGCGCCAGTGCGACGATGCCCACCCGGCGCAGGCGCTTGCCGCCGGCGCCGAAGCGCCGCTGGAACCACAGCGTCAATGCGCTGGTGGGCTGGTGGCGCAGCCATCCCCAGGCGAGCTCGAGCATCACGCGCCGCACCCGCCGATTGCCCGCCTTGCTGATGCCCTGCTCGCGGGCGCTGTCGCCGCTTTGGTAAGGGGTTGGCCGCAGGCCCGAGAGCGCGCCGAGCTCGCGGCGGTTGGCGAACACGCGCCAACCAAACAACTCCAGCACCAGCGTCCAGCTGCTCACCAACCCAACGCCGCGCAGCGCCTGCAGCTGCCGCACAAGCCCGATCACCGGCGAGTCCGCCTCGCTATTGACCATCGCCGCCAGCTCCGCCTCGAGCTCGGCGATTTGCTCACACACCAGCCGATAGCGCGCATACTCGCGGCGCAGCTCCGCACGCAGCCGCGGCCCGAGCCGATAGCCCGCCGGGCTGGTCAGCTCCTCGAGCCGCGCCCGCCACTCGCGGTGGTCGGCCACACGAATGCCGTGTGCGTGCAGCAGCGATTTCATCCGCGCACTGTGGCGCCCGCGTTCGGCGACCAGGTACTCGCGCTCGCGCAGTAACCGCCGCTCGTCCTCGGCGGCAACGCTCGGCACCCGCACCACGCGCAGCGCCCGCCGCTCACCGCCGACGGCGCGCTCCAGCAACCCCTCCAGCGCTCGAGCGTCAATGTGATCGCTCTTCGCCCGGCGCCGGCGACGGTCGACCTCGATGCTCGCCGAGTCCACCACCACGTTGCTCACCCGCTGCGAGCACAACCACCGGTGCAGCCAGAACCCCTCGCGGCCGGCCTCGTAGCAGCTGACCACCACCGCCGACGCCGGCAGACCAAACTTCGCCTTCGCCCGCGCCATCTCCGCCTCCAGCGCCGCCAGATCGCTCGCCTCAATCGTGCGATCACGCCGCCGATGGCCATCCCCGAAGCACAGCCTCCAGCGGTGAGCGCTCAACTCAATGGCCATGTACAAGACACCCGCTTCGGCGCTAACTTGTTCAAAGAGAGCTGTCTTCATCTCGCTCTACCTCCCAAACGTGTGGTTTACCCGTAAAGGTAGAACCGGGGTGGGGGCAGCTCTCATAGTTTCT
>NZ_JBNAZM010000136.1:0-1540 GCF_051195215.1 Arhodomonas sp. AD133
CGTATGCCGATGCCGCCGTCCAATGATTCATTAGGAAAAAACGCCGGCACTGTCGGAAAAAGGTTGACACATTCCGCCACGGCGCCGGTTTTCGTCATCGTCGATGGCCACCCGGCGCACAAGGCGAAGCTCGTGCGCGATTACGTCGCCTCCACCAACGGGCAGCTCGAGCTGCACTTCCTGCCGCCCTATGCGCCGCAGCTCAATCCTGACGAGCAGGTCTGGGCCCATGTGAAGCGCGATCTCGGCCGCCGCGGCGTGGAGAATCTCGAGCAGATGAAGCGCATCGCGCTCGGAGCACTCAGGCGCATTCAGAAACTGTCCGAACTAGTGCAGTCCTTTTTTCATCACCCAGCCTGCCGATACATAATCGAATCTGACATTACTTTCTAAAGGATTAGTATACATTGATTATTTGATATTATGCTTTTCCAAAAACGGCCGTATCCGTTCCATTAGCTTATGTTCTTTCGCTTGACCTTCAGCCATACCTATTCGAGCCCCTCGCTGCATTAACTCTGGGGATTTGTTAATAAATTTTTTTCCTACAGGCGTTTTAAAAAACTCTGTTACCTGTTCAATTTCATCTTCCGTGAATGTTTCCACGTAAAGTGATTTAACTTCATTCACCACTTTAGATTGATCAAAATCTTCTTTGAACCAAGTTCTGTATATATTTTTTAGCTCTTCTTTTTGCTCGACGTCTAACTTAAACCGCATAGCCATCTGATCAATCATGGGCATCATGGCTTCAAACCCAAGATTCATTTGCTCATCCATGTTCGTGACATTGAACAACTCATCTATAGCTTTCTCGCTAGCGTGAGAGTTACTTACTAGGGCCAGAAGGATGAGTGGTACGACTAGAAGTTTCTTCATTTTCGTTTTCCCATTTTGTATAACGCCAGCCATAAACAGCCGAAAAAACCGCCAGGTTTTTGAGGTCCAGTCGCCCGTCCCGCGATGCTCGATTGATGGGATGGACTCCTTCCGCCGCCTTATTCGGCATCCAAGTGCCATGCTGGAAGTGCCGCTTCAGCAACCACGGACAGGAGTAATCCTACCCAGCACATAGTAGACCCCAGTATAACCATCGCCGTGGATCTGGCCAAAACCGTCTTCGAGATCGCCGTGTCCGATGGTCATGGCAAGATCAGCCAGTACTGCTCGAGGATGTACCGGTCACTGGTGACCCAGCACGATCCCGCGCAGCCAGCCGGCGGCAGAACCGGTACATGACCCCGAGAACGGATACCGCCAGCAGCGTCGCAAGGCTGTTGCGGACGGCGACGAAGTCCACGACATAGGCGCCGAAGCCTTCGCCCCGCTCGGCCCACCAGCAGAAGACGGCAACACCGGTGAGCAGCCCGACACTCAATGAGAAGAGAAGAAGGCAGCGCGATCGCCGCCTTCTTGATCGGGGAGTCTCCATGATTACGGCGTCCGAGGGCCCCTGTTAGGGGTCCTTCTCGATCTGTGTGGGTTCCAGGGTGTGAAGGCGGGTAGCCGGTAGGTAGCGATGACCGATATGTTGTGTCCC
>NZ_JBNAZM010000137.1:0-1508 GCF_051195215.1 Arhodomonas sp. AD133
GGAATGCCGGGTTACCCGCTTCGAAAAAAGTCGCCCAATACGACTGAGGCAAGAGCGTCGATTTAACGGCGCTTACCCCACACATCACCAAAGGCGCGGGCGGTGTCGAACCGGGGCGCGTCCGGGACGGACTCGGGGCGGCCGACCGCGCGTTGGAGCCCTTTGATCAGCGCCTCCATATCCTCGGCCTCGAGTTGGTCGATGCGCCCGAGGTTGGCGATGACCTTCTGCTTCGCCTTGCCATTGGCATCGCGGTAGCCCTGGACGAGTTGCAGGTAGCGCCGTGGGCCGGACTTGGTGATGCGCGTGTACATACCACAACACTATACCAACACGAACAACGCTACCAAACGCCAAGTCCTACAAGACGTGACACAACAGCCGGTTCGCGCTTTTGGCCCATACACCAAAGGAAAATCAATCGGTTACAGGCTCAGAAATGCCGCGAATCGCCTCAAACTGTGGAACTCGGGAGCTACCGGGCCTTCCTCGCCGACTGCGGCGTGCGCCGCAGCTACTCCCGGCCGCGGGTCTCCAACGACAACCCCTTCAGCGAGTCGGCGTTCAAGACCTTGAAGTACAGCCCCGGCTACCCCGGCCGGTTCACCGACATCGATCACGCCCGCCGCTGGATGCGCGGCTTCATCGCCGACTACCAGCACCGGCCCCATGAGGGCCTGGCCTTCTACACCCCGGCCGACGTCTTCGCCGGCCGCGTCGACACGGTCCACGCCCGCCGGCAGGCCGCGCTGGATGCTTACTACGCCGAGCACCCGGAGCGCTTCCCGAAGGGGCCGCCGCTCGCCACCCGACCCCCGAGCAGCGTCTGCATCAACCCGGACGACGGTATTACCTGTACGGCCAGTGAGCTGGTCACCGAGCCGAGTGCCTGCGAGCCCGCGTATCCACCGGTCAGCACCGGCAACATTCATTAGCAATCCGAGGGCTCACTGTCGGAAAAAGGTTGACACATTCCGCACCAGCTCCGGGTCCTGCTGCCAGGCCCGATACAGCGGCTTCTGCGCGGTGAAGCCGAGCAACTTCATGATCCGGCTCACCGAGGCCGGGGTGAGCGACTTGCCCAGGTGCCGGCGAATGAGCTCGCGGATCAGCGACAGCGTCCACAGCGCGTAGGGAAAGCGCATCTGCTGCGGGGTCTCCTCGCGCACCGTGCGCGCAATCCAGGCCATCTCTTCGGCCGTCACCTTCGGCGGGCGTCCGGACCGGGGCTTGGTCGTCAGCCCTGCCTGCCCCTCGTTGGCAAAGCTCGAGAGCCAGCGATAGACCGTGCGCACGGCCACACCATAGGCGCGCGCCACCTCGGCAACCGGCTGTCCTTCGCGCACCGATTTCACCGCCTGCATTCGCCTCGACGTGCGCGCCGCCGAATCCACGCTTCGACCATCACTGGATGTCGAGACTCGGGTGATCATATACCAATTTTCGAAATAACTCGGGCCGATCCCGTTGCCATGCCTTGAGGGTCTGCACCGGCGTTCGGTGATGCA
>NZ_JBNAZM010000138.1:0-1485 GCF_051195215.1 Arhodomonas sp. AD133
AGCGTGCCGGAGACGGTGGTGTAGGCGGTGGCGCTCGGCGTCACTTCGCCGGTGGTCACGCCGGCGCTGACGTTCGCCGGCGAGGCGGCGTCGCGGGTGCGCAGGCGAAACCGGTAGCTCTGCCCGTTGGTGAGCCCGTCGACGACGTAGTGATTGGCCTCTTTGCTCAGCCGCTGCGCGCCGCCGTCGTCGTAGGCGGGGGCATTGGTCCCCCAGCTCGCCCCGCCGTCGGCGGAGATGTCGAGCAGCACGTCCACCTGGTCACCCTCGCTGTCGGCGCTCGGCGTCCAGCGCAGCGTCACCCGCTCGTTGCCCGCTCGTGCGCTGAGCCCGGTGACCTCTTCCGGTGGCGTCTCGTCGGCGGCGCTGTTGTCCAGCGCCCGCGCCGGGCCGATCTCCCCCGAAGACGTACGGTTACCCGCCCGGTCGATGGCGACTACGCGGTAGACGTAGGCGCTACCGGTCTCCACGCTCGTGTCCTCGTACCCCTCGACGCCGGCGGCCACGCTCGCCAGGGCCGTGAAGTCCCCGGCCTCGGCACCCCGGCGCTCGAGCGCGTAGCCGGTGACGTCGTCGGCACCGGCGCCGTCGTCGCCGGAGCGCTGCCACTCCAGCGTGAGACTGCCGCCGGTGTCCGCCGGGGTGTCGTGGGCCGCGGCCGCACTCACCGGCGCCGGCGCGCTCTGGTCCACGGTGACCATCACGCCCTCGCCGAGCACGTGGGTATTGCCGGCGGCGTCCGTCGCCCGGGCGGTCAAGGTATATTCGCCGTCCGCCGGCAGCGTCCAGCGATAGCGCCAGCGCCCGTCGGCGTTCAGGCGGGAGACGGGCCGCCACTGCGGACCGTTGCCCGCGTCCACGCCCACTTCCACGGCGACGATCCGCGCGCCGTCGCCGGCGTCCGCCTCGCCGGTGATCGTCGTCTGCCCGCCGGTGAGCGCGCTGCCGGCCGCCGGGGCGGTAATCGACAGTGTCGCCGAGCCGGTGTCGCCGCTGCCTTCGGCGAGCAGCCAGACCTGGGAGACGGCCGCCCGGTAGCCACTCTCGCGTTGCCAGGTAAGACTGAGCTCGCCGGTATCGGCCACGCTCGACGCCGGCAATCGGCCGCCGAAGGTCAACGGCCGGTCGGCGGGCACGGACACCTCGCCATGCACACGCCGGCCCGCCCCGTCGACCAGACGCTGGACGTTGCCGCCGGCGGCGTCATCCGCGTTGTAGTAGGCGGCGAACAGCCGGTAGCGGCGATCGCCCGACAGGCCGCTGTAGGCGAGGCGCACCGCCTCCAGATCGTGAAGCGCGCTCTGCGCCGCCCCTTCGCCCCAATCCGTCGAGGCGCTGCCCTGCACCACGCTCGGCGCGGGCAGCTCGCCGCGGCTGGTGTTCGCCCCGGCGTTGAAGTGAACGAATGCCGAGCCGTCACGGCGGTAGCTGCGCTCGCCGTCCTCCACCACCACGTCGGCGCTCACCGCATCACCGGAGCCACCG
>NZ_JBNAZM010000139.1:0-1460 GCF_051195215.1 Arhodomonas sp. AD133
TTTCTCGCCGAGGGCGAGGCGCCGCTGCAGTGGGTGGCGCGTCACGTGGAGCTGCCGTGGACGGAAGCGGACTGGCGCGGGCGCGCGGATCAGGCCGAGGCGCTGGAGCGTCTCGCCGAGACACAGCAGCGCCCGTTCGCGCTGGCCGAACCGCCGTTGATGCGCTTTGCGCTGATCCGCACCGGCGAGCGGTGTCACCACTTCATCTGGAGCCTGCATCACCTGCTGCTCGATGGCTGGAGCACCTCGCAGCTGATGGGCGAGGTGCTGCGGTACTACGCCGGCGAGGCGCTGGCGGCGCCGGCGGGAGGATACCGCGACTACATCGCCTGGCTGCAGGGGCGCGACTCGGGGGAGGCGTTCTGGCGCGAGCAGCTGGCGCGCCTGGCGGCGCCGACGCGGCTGGCGGACGCGCTGCCGGTGCCGCGGGAGCCAGCCCCGGGCCATGGCGAGGTGGCGGTGACGCTGGACGAGGCGAGCGTTGAGCGGCTGACGGCTTTCGCCCAGCGCACGCGGGTGACGGTGAACACCCTGGTGCAGGGGGCGTGGGCGTTGGTGCTGTCGCGCTACACCGGCGAGCGCACGGTGAGCTTCGGGGCGACCGTGGCGGGGCGGCCGGGGGAGCTGCCGGGTGCCGAGCGGATGCTGGGGCTATTCATCAACACATTGCCGGTGATCGTGACCGTGGACCCGGCGGCCACGCCGGCGGCGTTGCTCACCGGGGTGCAGGCGACGAACCTGGCGCTGCGCGAGTACGAGCACACGCCGCTCTACGAAATCCAGCGCTGGGCGGGTTATGGCGGCCAGGGGCTGTTCGACAGCCTCCTGGTCTTCGAGAACTACCCCGTGGACGAGGCTCTGGGAGACGCCTCACCAGGCGGCGTTTCGTTCAGCGACGTCCGCCATCAGGAAGCCACCAATTACCCGTTGGCGTTGGGGGTTCAAAGCGGCGAGACGATCAAGCTCAGCATCGGCTACTTGCGCGCTCACCTCGATGAGCCGACGGCCAATAGCGTGGCGCAACGATTGATGCACGTGCTACAGCAACTGGCCGATCCGCAGATGCGTTCCTTTGCCGAAGTCGAGTCGCTCGACGCGACCGAGCGTCGGCAGCTCGATTGCTGGGGTGTCAATCCGCGGCGTTACCCGAACCCGGAGCCGGTGCCCCGGCTGATCGAGCGCCAGGCGGCGGCGACGCCGCAGGCGCCGGCGGTGGTTTTCGGGGCGCAGGTGCTTACCTATGCCGAGCTCAATGCCCGCGCCAACCGCCTGGCGCACGCGCTCATCGCCCGGGGCGTGGGCCCGGAGACGCGGGTGGGCGTGGCCATGGAGCGCTCGCCCGAGCTCGTGGTGGGGCTGCTGGCGGTTCTCAAGGCCGGCGGTGCGTACGTACCGCTGGACCCTGAGCACCCGCGCGAGCGGCTGGCCTACCTCATCGAAGACAGCGGCATCGCCCTGTT
>NZ_JBNAZM010000140.1:0-1437 GCF_051195215.1 Arhodomonas sp. AD133
TATATGGCCTCGATCGGCCACGGGGCGACGACGCGCTGCCCCCACTGTGGACGGGCGCTGGTGCGCGGAGCCGCGATTGCCCACCGACAGCGGCGTGGACAAAATTCCCAATCTAAGGTGGAGCGGACTTTGTACAACGAGCCGTTCAACCGGACCCGCTCCGAGTCACGATCCGCCCGCGGCGGCAGCCCGATCGTGAAGCGGTCTTTTTTTGACCTCGACGCGGGCCGGTTAACTATTCGTTATGCGGTCTGTCCGCTGTGGAATAGAAATGACTAGGTCAGATGTAGACGAGATCGTTACTCAGTTATACCTGAGGCTAAACGGGTACTTCACCACTGGGCTTATTGCTCATTCTCCTGAATGGGGACAGGCAAGAACCGAAGTGGACTGCCTTGCTGTTCGTCATCCATATTACTCTGAGCCAGAACGAGAGGTGGGGCCGTCTGAATTTCTCAGCACGAGAGCGGGTGAGATTGACTTACTTTTGTGCGAAGTAAAGAGTGATCCGCAAGTGATTGGGTTCAACAGGGCCTTGAAAGAAGATCGCTCTGCATTGGTTTCTATATTCCGGTGGGCCGGTTTGTTTCCTGAAGAGCGGCTGAGCGATGTCATAGACAGGTTTTATCCATTGCTCCAGGATGATGTGGGGGAATGCTGCGCAAAGACAGGGATAGTGGAAGGGAATGTGCGAATCCGGCCGCTGCTATGCTGCCCTCCTGCCACTGCCCAAGGTTCCCGGCGCTGGTGCCTTCAGGGGCAGCAGATGCTTGGCTTTATGTCCGAGTGCTTCAACCCAGATGAGCGCCGCGCTAGCTGCTCTACTCGGTACAATTTTCAACAATGGGGATACCCATTCGAGACGGTGGTTCGTTACATAAAGGATGCTGATGGTGGAATGTCGCTTGACGGCTTGTATGAAAAGTTTGGTATCGCATAACAACAGCGTCAACGCGGATCGGCTTTTCCGTTGACGCTCCAAAGCCGCCCGGTTGCGCTGGGCGTTAGAGCAGTTGTCGACACGATAAGGAAAGGGTTTGAAACAGTTTCTAAGGTATCAAATCTCCGGAACAACGTTCATGTTCTGGGTGGCTATCTTCGGAATTGGAGGACGGACTGAAGGATTTTCTGATCTCGCAAAGCTTCTCTATAGCGAGGCGGAGAATTTTAGGATTTTGGCAGGGGTGGTCGTTGCTCTCCCGATTGGGGTTTTAATCCATCAGTTATCTGTCCTCATAAAGAACTGGGTGGTGGGGAGGTGTTGTAAGTCGTTTAGTGACTTTCCTCAGCGAACGGAACTTTCTGATAACTCAGAAATTAAGAAATACTGCTTGAGTAAAATCAGCAGCCTAAACTCATTCTCCTGGATGCGTGACGCGATCCCGGGATCCGCGCACAAGTTGATGATTGGCGGTTACAATTTTCGGCGTTACCCAT
>NZ_JBNAZM010000141.1:0-1416 GCF_051195215.1 Arhodomonas sp. AD133
GAAAGCGCTCGGCCATATCGCGCCCGTGCAGGCGATGAAACACTGGTACGCTGACAGGCCCGATCTATTTCACAAAAGACCACGGAATCGCCCGGGACCTGACAGGACGTCACGCCTCGACGATTACTCGCGAGCTGCAGCGCCCGACGGGTGAGGGCGGTGGCTACTGCCCCACGGCGGCGGCGAGGGACTATCGCGCGCGCCGGCGCCGTTGTGGTCGACGGCGCAAGCTCGTCGAAGGCGAGACGCTGCATCGCTGGGTCTGGGACCGGTTGATCTACTGGTGTTGGTCGCCGGAGCAAATCGCCGGCAGACTGGCGAGCATGTATCCCGGTGATCCGAGTCGACGCATCAGCCACGAGAGCATTTACGCGGCGATCTACGCCCATCCGCGCGGATCGCTGAAGAAGACGATGATCGCGGCGTTGCGCCAGCAAAAGCCCAAGCGCGGGCGTCGGCGCACAACGGCGGCGGGTGGTTCGTACGTGCCGGAGGCGCTGCGCATCGCCCACCGCCCGGAAGCGATCGAGACGCGGTGCATGCCCGGGCACTGGGAGGGGGACTTCATCAAGGGCGCGATGAACCGCTCCGCGGTGGGTACGCTGGTCGAGCGCAAGACCCCCTATGTCGTGCTCAGCCGCATGAAAGGTTGCGGCGCCGAGGCGGCGCTGGAGGGGTTCTCGCGGCAGATGGGGCGGCTGCCGGCGCTGCTGCGCCAGAGTCTCACCTACGACCGCGGCAGCGAGATGGCCTGCCACGCCGAGCTCGCGCGGCGGCTGAACCTTGAGATCTGGTTCGCCGATCCTCATGCGCCCTGGCAGCGCGGCAGCAACGAGAACACCAACGGCTTACTGCGCCAGTTCTTGCCCAAAGGCATGGATCTCAGCGAGGTCAGCCAGACGCAGCTTAACGACATCGCCCGGTTGCTCAACCAGCGACCGCGCAAAACCCTCGGCTGGCAGACGCCCGAGGAGGCAATGGCCGAAGAGCTCAACCAATTCACCAAAAACGTTGCGCTTGATTCTTGAATCCAAGCCCCAACTCCTCACGCTGGAGCACCCCGCCCACCTGAACGCGACTTGCGACCAACGCTCGGCCCACCCAGTTGGATTTGTCCACGATGCGTATGCCGTCCGGCGAGCCGTCGGCCAGAAATATACGGATTGAGGTGGCGCGCCCTGTGATCATTTCTTCTTACCAGTCAACGCTTCCATTTGCGTATTCCGGCCCATCGTGACCGCCCATTCCGATCGATCGTGACCGCTGATTCGTAAGCGCCAACAAATCAGCACCTACATCCTGTCCACGTGATTGCGCACACTGATTCCTTCTTCAACAGGGGGGGGAGTCAGCATGACCCGCAACGAACGCGAGCGGATATGGCAGCAGCATATCACGGCCTGGCAGGCGTCCGGC
>NZ_JBNAZM010000142.1:0-1409 GCF_051195215.1 Arhodomonas sp. AD133
AGCCTTGTCCAACGACACATGAGCCTGAGCGGGGGGCGTGATTCCACAGTGAGATGAGCCTGAGCTGAAGGCGGTCTGGAGTTTGGGATCATAGGAGCATGATCGTGAAACTCCACACCCAGGGACTCCAGACCTTTGAGCAGATTCAGGCGTTTGTCGAGGGCAGTCAAGCGCTCGGTTTCGAGCTCACCGACCAGGGCGAGGCCTATGAGTTCGTCACGCAGACGCTACGGCGTTTTGGCTACCCGCGTTGCCACCGCCGCGAGAAGGGACTGTTGCGCGCCTACCTTGGCCGGGTCACCGGCTTCTCGCGCGCCCAGCTCACGCGGCTGATCAGGCAGTATGTCGATGGCGGGCGCATCCGCGACCGACGCGGCGCGCCGGCGGCGCCGTTCGCGCGGCGCTACACCGAGGCGGACGTGCGCTTGCTCGCCGAGCTCGATGCCCGCCACGCCACGCTCTCGGGGCCGGCGACGCGCAAGCTCTGTGAGCGCGCCTACCACGTCTTCGGTGACGCCCGCTACGAGCGCCTCGCGGCGATCTCCAACGGCCATCTCTACAACCTGCGCGCCCGCCAGAGCTACCAGCGCCGCCGTGGCCGCGTCGACAAGACCCGCCCCACGCGCGTGGCCATCGGCGAGCGCCGTAAGCCCAACCCCCAGGGGCGTCCGGGCTACCTGCGCGTCGACTCCGTCCATCAGGGCGATCTCGACGGCATCAAGGGCGTGTACGTCATCAACGCCGTCGACGAGGTCACGCAGTTCCAGTACGTCGGCGCCGTCGAGCGCATCGCCGAGAACCACCTCTTGCCCGTGCTCGCCGCCCTCCTCGATGCCTTCCCCTTCCCCATCCGCGGCTTCCACGCCGACAACGGCTCGGAGTACATCAACCACCGCGTCGCCACGCTGCTCGACAAGCTCCACGTCCAGGAATTCACCAAGTCCCGCGCCCGACGCACCACCGACAACGCGCTGGTGGAGTCGAAAAACGCCTCGGTGGTGCGCAAGCACCTCGGCTACGCCCACATCCCCAGCCGTTTCGCCACACGCGTGAACGCCTTCACCGAACAGGCTCTCACCCCTTATCTCAACTTCCACCGCCCCTGCCTGTTCCCCACCGAGACCGTCGACGCCCGCGGGCGGCAGCGCAAGCACTACCGCTACGAGGATATAGCCACGCCCTATGACAGGCTCCGATCGCTGCCCAAGGCCGCCGATTACCTCAAGCCCGGCGTCACCTTCGAAACCCTCGATGCAATCGCCTTCGCCATCAGCGACAATGAAGCCGCTCGCCGGCTCAACAACGCCCGAGCCGAGCTATTCAAAACCATCAATCAGGCCCAAACTCCGGCCGCCTGATGGCGCTCTCACCATCGCCCGTTCAGGCTCATCTCTGGATTGGAAAGGACT
>NZ_JBNAZM010000143.1:0-1406 GCF_051195215.1 Arhodomonas sp. AD133
TGGAGTGATGGGATGGACTCCTCCCGCCGCCTTATTCGGCATCCAAGTGCCATGCTGGAAGTGCTGCTTTCAGCAACGACGGACAGGAGGAACCCATGAACACCAGTATGACCATCGCCGTGGATCTGGCCAAAGCCGTCTTCGAGATCGCCGTGTCCGACGGTCACGGCAAGATCCTCGAGCGCCAACGCCTCAGCCGCGCTCAGTTTCAACGCTTCTTCCACAACCGGGAAGCCGCCACCGTCGTCATGGAGGCCTGTGGCACCTCGCATTTCTGGGGGCGTGAGCTCACCCGTCTCGGCTTCACGGTGCGCCTGCTGCCCGCGCAGTACGTTCGGCCCTACCGTCGGCGCAACAAGACAGATCGCGCCGACGCCGCGGCATTGCTCGAAGCGGCTCGCTGTGGCGAGATCCGGGATGTGCCGGTCAAAACCGAAGCGCAGCAAGCCATTCAAGGATTGCACCGAATTCGCGCCCAGTGGATGGCAGCGCGCACGGCCCGCATCAACACGCTGCGAGGCCTGTTGCGTGAACAGGGCGTCGAGTTGCCCGCCGGCGCCGGCAATGCGGTCATCGCCGCACCACGCGCCATCGACGACGAGCGCATTCCCTACGCGCTGCGATTGGCGTTGCTGGAGCTCGTCGGCGAGATTCTGGGGCTGCAAGCACGCGTCAAACGCATCGAGGCGCAATTGGCCACCTATGCCCGGAATGAGGCCGCTGTCCAAACGCTGCTGGCCGTCCCCGGGATCGGATTGCTCACCGCCACCGCTCTGGTGGCCGCCGTGGGCACGCCGCATCACTTCCGCAACGCACGACACCTGGCGGCCTGGTTGGGGCTGACACCGAGACAATCCAGTTCCGGACTGCGACGACGCATGGGGCGCATTTCCAAGCGCGGCGACGCCTACCTGCGAACATTGTTCACGCATGGCGCCCGCGCCGTGCTCACACGGGCCAAGCAGGTGGCCAGCCAGGGCAAGCCATTGAGCCAGCTCCAGGCCTGGGCGCTCGCCCTCCAGCAACGCGCCGGCCACAACAAAGCCACCTGTGCCTTGGCCAACAAGCTCGCCCGCATCTGCTGGGCGGTGTGGATCCATCAACGAACCTACAACGCCAACTACCCGCAACCTCGGTTCGCGGCCTGACAGGAACACTATTCCCCACTCGAGAGTGCGCAGAGACAGGATGATCATGGCAAAAGGGGTCGGCCCCGCATCGGACAAGGCCGGTAACAATGCCGGCTCTTTGAAGCCGTTGGCAGCGATTGGCCTCCGATGCGCGGATTCCATGAAGGCCAGGAGACCAGATCTCCACCAACAGGCCGGATATACGACCGCAACCGATGCTCTATTGCCCTCGATCAGCACGTCCGTCTCTGCCTACTTGCGGGAGGAGTCCATATA
>NZ_JBNAZM010000144.1:0-1370 GCF_051195215.1 Arhodomonas sp. AD133
TCGGCTCGGTCAGGACTTCCTCGTTCTTCGTCACAGCGTCTTGCTCCTCGATCAGTGCCCAGATGTTACACACGTTCTTCTTCGGCTACTGTCGGGTGTGACGTTGACACTCAGGGGTGCGGCGCTCCAAGCTCGGCTCGGTCAGGACTTCCTCGTTCTTCGTCACAGCGTCTCGCTCCTCAGTCAGTGCCCAGATGTTACACACATTCCTCTTGGGCTACTGTCGGGTGCGACGTTGACACTCAGGGGGACGCCCGGCGTCGACGTTGCGGCTCACGGGGAGGCGCTTTCGGTGGGCCGCCCCCTTGTCAACGTCACACCCGACATCGCCCTAAGGGCGACATTGCCCGTTCATGGGGGCTCCGTCGCCCTCGTATGAGGTCATCTGTCGGAATCACAGGGGGCGAGCAGCGGCATGATGATGTGGGTACGGGCGCGTTGGGTCGCAGTGGCGTCTATTCTGGCTGCGGGTTGTACGCCTACGGTGCAGCTCGAGGGGACGGATGCCTCGCGTGTGCATCTTCCCGCCGATGCCGTATTGCTGCCAGCGGACGTCACGGGTGAGGGCGATGCGTACTGCTCTAAACAGACAGCGTACACGGAACTGTTGGCTGCGAACCCGTCTCGTCCGGTGTGCGTCTTCGACGAGAACCAAGATGGTCGACTCGATCGGTATTGGGTCGCAGGCACCCTCGCATCGACCGCGCGCGAATTGCCGGAAACGCCGGTTTACGAGCGAACACAGAAACTCGGCAAAGATGGGTTCCGCCGGGAGCTGCGGTACCTTTCAGGTCCCGGACGATTCCGTGGCTTTTTGTGAAGCAGATCGAGCCTGTCAGCGTACCACTGCTTCATCGCCTGCATGGGCGGCACGTAGTCTCATGACATCCCATGACAGCGCTCAGCCGACGCTAAGCCCTGCAACGGGTTAGCGCTCGGATGGAGCGCCTGGTTATTTGTGACTAGCACGAAACGTATCCTTGAACGGCACGGCGGCAACTTGATGCTCATCCTCATAAACCACCTTCCCCGGTCGCTCGGTCACGAGTTGCTGGACCAAGAAATCATGGGACGCCAGTAGTTGGGCGTATTGCCGCATCTTGTCGATATGCTCAATCGCCGACTCTTTGAACCAGCTTATCGCGGCGGGCTTCCGTGAGTGCCCCTGGGATCCAGCAAGGGTCGGTGGAACAGCGAGGTTGCTCTTGAACCAATCATACAGCGCCTTCTCAAGCCCGATCTCGTAACTGTAGAGCGCGCCATTTTCCCGGAGTATACCCATCGCCATGAACAGGCGCCTTCGTGATTTGTGTGGGTAACGGGGCTCGGATCTCACGCTGGCTGGGCCCTAGATGTTGTGGTGTAGGGTG
>NZ_JBNAZM010000145.1:0-1354 GCF_051195215.1 Arhodomonas sp. AD133
ACGCGCTGGACGATGGTCTGCAGCTCCGCGGCGAAGGCGTTGAAGCCGCGGGCGAGGTCGCCGAGCTCGTCGGCGCGGTCCTCGTCGAGGCGCGTGCGCAGGTCGCCGCCGTCGGAGCCCAGGTTGGCGAGGGTGTCGGCGAGACGGCGCAGCGGATGGATCACGCGGCGTGCCGCCACGACGGCGACGATGACGAATGCCAGCAGCACCGGCGTGAGGAACAGGTACAAGTCGCGGGTCACGCTGTTGACCGAAGCCATCGCCGTGGAGCGGGGCAGGACCATGGCGACCGTCCACTGCTGATCGGGCAGGGTCGTCTGGATCAGCACGGATTCCTCATCCGGGAGCACGCCTTCGGGCAGCTCCACGGTGCCGTCCTGCTCCAGCGCCGCCTTCAGCGGGGCCAGCTCCGGGTAGTCGGAGACGGCATCCCCGAGTGTCATCATGGCCAGGCTTTCCTCGCGGATGCCGGGGAAGGAGAGAATGCGGCCGGTCTGGTCCACCACCAGCGTATACCCGCCCGTGTCGGCGTTGCGCTCGGCGAGCATGCCCTCGAGCCCGGAGAGCATCAGGTCGATGGTGGCTACGCCCCAGAAGCTGCCGGCGCGCTCGATGGCCACGGTGCAGGTGACCATCGGCGTGCCGGAGACCGGATCCTCGTAGGATTCGGACCAGCCGCACTCGCCCCGGGACAGCGTTCTGCCGACCTGATACCAGCCTGCGCCGTGATAGCCGTCACTGGCCGGGTCGTTGTAGTCGTCCAGTAGGCTCAGCCGACCGTTCTCCCCCCGTGCCCAGAACAGCGACGCCCGCTCCTGGCCGTCCATGAGCGCGTTCGGCTCGGGCCAGACACCTCCGCCGGCGACCACGGCGTTGCCGTAATCGTTGACCAGTGGCTCGATCTGGCGGATGAACGTTTCGCGTTCCAGCGGCAGGTTCTCCGCGGCCTGTGCAATGGCCTGGGTCTGCGATTCGGCCGCCTGCAGGGTAATGCGGAGCTGATCGCCCGTGCCATTGACCGTCTGCTGTGCTTCCTTCAATTCGTCCTTGTAGAGCTCCGGGCGAGCCAGGAACTGCATGATCAGGAAAATCGCCAGCAGAGCCGCACCCATGAGCGCGGCGCCGAGCCATTGGATTTTGCGGTTCAGTGTCATGTCTGCGGCCCTTGCTGCTTAACGGGGTGACGTGTCGAACATGGCGCTGCGTCCGGGTGCGACGATCACGCCCGGAAGCGTCCCATGAGCTCGCCGAGCTCGCGGGCGAGGCCCTGCATTCGCTCGCACTCCTGGCGGCAGGTCTGTGCGGTCTCGGCGGTCTGTCGGCTGAGATCCGAGATCGAGGTGATGTTGCGGTT
>NZ_JBNAZM010000146.1:0-1351 GCF_051195215.1 Arhodomonas sp. AD133
ACCGGCGATTCCAGAACGCTGGGAAACGCCGAAATCTACGCCGCATCAGTCGGTTGCGAGTTTTTCAGGACCGACGAATTATGCATCACGGAATATGTTGCACTTCCCTGCAACAGGTATAGGCGGCAGCAACAAAAAAACAAGCCGACCCCTGACGCAGGACTACTTCTTCATGGGCGTCACGGCGTAATCAACCCATGATTCATGCTCCATATCGAAGTCAGGGTGGCGGTAAGGTCTGCATTGACACCATTACCAACACCAAGTGTGGCCCCTTCTAGTCCCCCGTTTCCCGAAAACCCAAGACCTCCAGAGACACCGCCAAACGTCCCATGTAATGAATTGCTATCGTTTCCCGCCAAGTCGCAAAGGGAGCCCCCCCAGATGCCGCCCGTCATGCTAATGCCGCCGAGACCACCCGCAGCGCCACCAACATCGAAACCCCAAAAGATTCCACTGTCGCGTTCAGCGCCATCGAAAAACCAAAAGGATTCCGCAATGCCGACAGAGAAGCCATGTACGTCAGTGTCCCACAAGCCGAGATTTTGCCCTAAGTTGTTTAGCCAGCCAGCGACTCGGATATTTAGCTGCATGGTAAACGTAACGAGACCGGTTGAATCAATTTTATTTACCGGATCTTGGAGAACATACCCGTAAAAGTTAGCGTCTCCACCGGAAAACAGGATAGGGTCCTTCGCCGTCCACCGCCCCACTTCCGGATCATAGTCCCGCGCCCCGAAGCGCACGAGCCCCGTGTCTGGGTCGTAGAGCCCGCCGGCAAAGCCGAAGGGCTGGAAACCGGGGTTGGTGTCCTCGGTGACCTGGCCGAAGGGACCATAGTCGAGGCGTTGGGCGATGTCGCCGGTGTCGGTGTTGACCACCAGGCGCACGCTGCCGAGGTGGTTGGAGATGAGGCGATACGTGGTGCCGCCCTTGACCATGTAGGCGGGCACGTTCGCCTTGTCGGCGTAGACGAAGCGGGCAGTGACGTTGCCTGCGCCGTCGAGCTCGGCGACGGGGTTGAGCGAGTCGCGGTAGAGCCAGCCTTTGACGAGCTGGCCGTCGACGCGCTTGCCGATGCGGCGGTCCTGGCCGTCGATGACGTACTCGATGTTGGTGCCGTCCGTCAGCGTGACGCCGCGGAGATTGCCCATGGCGTCGTAGTCGTACTCGGTGGTGCCCACCGCGGTCGTCTTCGACGTGCGGTAGCCGGCGGCGTTGTGGGTGTAGGTGGCGCCGCCGTAACTTTCGAGTCGGTCCTGGGCATCGTAGGTGCCGCTGGCATCGCCGAAGGTGCCGGTGTAGGCGGTGCGGTTGCCGTTGGCGTCGTAGCTATAGCCGTGCACCTGGG
>NZ_JBNAZM010000147.1:0-1305 GCF_051195215.1 Arhodomonas sp. AD133
TCGAGGCGCTGGGCGATGTCGCCGGTGTCGGTGTTCACCACCAGGCGCACGCTGCCGAGGTGGTTGGAGATGAGGCGATAAGTGGTGCCGCCTTTGATCATGTACGCGGGCACGTTCGCCTTGTCGGCATAGACGAAGTGGGCGACGACGTTGCGTGATTTGTCGAGCTCAGCGACTGGGATGAGCCGGTTACGATAGCGCCTGCCTTGGACGAGCTGGCCACCAATATGTAACCGCTGGCAGTGCACGCTTGGAGGCGTGCGGCACGGATTTAAGAAACGACCTCATGAAACCCCACCAACCTAGGACACTTCAAAATGAAAAACTCACTCTTATCGATCCTGAATTTTGTCATAAGCACATGCCACAACCAGGTCGTCTCCGCTTCCATATTCGTCGTTTTCGTTTGGGCCTAACGAATAGATCATGACGCCTGCCACTTTACTAATATAACATTGAACATACCTATAATTATTCCCCCATGCGTCCTTTGGAACAATTGGATATCGCAAATAGGGGCCTTTCCAACCTTTAGCATCCACAGGTTGATCAATGAGGTTTACCAGCCCCTCTCGAGCGCTCGGAAATTGTCCAACATCTTCCTTATAACGGATGAGGGCATCCCTTATTAGGTGCAACTGGTGCAGCACATACTCCTGTTTATTGGTCTCACCCTGCGCCAAAACGGGCAACAATGATGAGACCACGACAAGCAGAGCGCACCTCAAACAAGGAAACAAACAGAGGGCGAACCTTTTCACGGACAAGGATCCTCTTCGGCGACCATATCTTCGTATGCATCCCTAGACAGCCGCATCGAATTCCGGAAAATTTCATCGTGCCGCCCAGAAATTCCGAGAAAATCTTCAATATTGGTTCTGGCTCTACCCATAACGCCATCGTTTGAATGCTGATACTCATGAGCCAGGTTTTCCAACAATTTTATCTTCTGGTCATCGGTCAACGGCCCCTCAAACTCATTGGACATCACAATATTGCCTGACCAGAATTCCGTCCTCCCAAAGTCGCCCGGCGTTGGACCAAGTTCCACATCAGCATCCTCATTGAAATAATTCGGGTGCAGCTTCTCAAGAATACTCTGAGCTTTTTCAAGATCCTTTTGAGCAAGCCCGGTCAAATCAGATTTGTTAACTGGATCATTTGCCACATATCCGAATAGATTCGCTACTCCGCCTTGGAACAATATCGGATCCTTAGCGGTCCATCTCCCCACTTCCGGATCATAGTCCCGCGCCCCGAAGCGCACGAGCCCGGTGTCCGGATCATAGAGGCCGCCGGCGAAGC
>NZ_JBNAZM010000148.1:0-1289 GCF_051195215.1 Arhodomonas sp. AD133
ACGGCGAGTTCACCGACGAGATCAACACGTAACCATCACCCCGCTCTCGCGCAAGACGGTCGTCAGCGGACGCTTACCATGATCCAGCATGATTGCGGCCACGGGTCGTTTTTCCGCTCTCGACGTGCCAACGACTGGGTCGGCCGGGTCATCGGGGTGTTTACCCTGACGCCTTACGATCTCTGGCGTCACAGCCATGCGATCCACCACGCCAGTTCCGGCAACCTGGACCGACCCAATGTCGGCGGTATCGATACGCTGACCGTGCGCGAGTACCAAGCGCTCCCAAGGCGTCAAAAACTGCGCTATCGCTTGTACCGCCATCCACTGGTCCTGTTCGGGATCGGCCCGGCGTACGTCTTCTTGCTGGATCACCGGTTACCCGTGTGTTTCATGCGGTCCGGGTGGATGCCCTGGGTGAGCACAATGGGCACGAATGCAGGCATCGTTCTGGTGGCGGCCGGTGTGATCGCGCTCGTTGGTGTTGGCGATTTCCTGCTCGTGCAGCTTCCCATTACGCTGCTTGCCTCGGCAATGGGTGTTTGGCTGTTCTATGTCCAGCATCAATTCGAAGACACTTACTGGGAGCACCAGGACGAGTGGGAATTCCATGAGGCGGCCTTTCATGGGAGTTCGTACTACGCGTTACCGGGCTTGCTGCGATGGTTCAGCGCCAACATCGGCGTGCACCATGTCCATCACCTGTGCAGTCGCATTCCGTCATACCGGCTCCGCGAAGTGCTGCAGGACTATCCGGAACTTCGGGACGTGAGGCGCATCACCCTCCGCCAGAGTCTGGCGGGCGTATCGCTTGCTCTGTGGGATGAGGACCAGCGGCGCCTGGTCTCGTTCAGAGAGGCGGAGCGTACCCGCACCGGTGGGCGGAGACCCCCTGGGCGGTGCTGAAGATCTCCAGACACCTTGCTCGATGACCTGAATGCATAAGCACAGACCTATGGCCAAGGGTAAGCGTTCATTCGAGGCCGTGTTGACGGCCGGGCAGACAGGATGAGCGCGGGCGAGTTCGATGACGCATTTGGTTGTCAGGAGCAACCATCGTTCGGTGCGTCGGCATCGACGGGTGTCAGGATGTCGGCGGGCACGCGCCACTGGCGGCCATCGTCGCCGGCGATGGTGACCGACTTCTGGTTGAACTTCGTCAAGGTGCCGGTCTGCGGGCCATGGCGCCCGGGATGGAAGCGCACCCGAGCACCGATGTTGAACCGCTGCATCGCCTGGAAGACCTCATGGCGCTCCAGGTACTTAATCCGCTCGTGAACGCGATTGCC
>NZ_JBNAZM010000149.1:0-1278 GCF_051195215.1 Arhodomonas sp. AD133
CTAGTGCAGTCGTTCTTCCGTCACCCGGCCTGCCGATACACAATCGAACCTGACATTACTTTCTAAAAGATTAGTATGTCGAAATTCCGGTTCTGCTGTTCCCGGTAACGGAATACGACCGTACCGCGTGTCAATTCCAGCGGGCTGACCCCGGTCGCCGCCCAGAACCGCATGATCAGGTTGATGCTGAAATAGATGTGCCGGCCGGGGCGTTCGTAGCGCTTGTAGGCCGCGGTGGAAATACCCATCCGGCGGGCGATGGTGTCCTGGGAAATGGTGTGCTCACGCCGGAACTTCCGCAGTTGCCGGGCTATGACCTGATAGTAGCGCTCGTCGATGTGGCGGCGACACTCGTCCAGGTCCGGGCTCGTGTAGGTGGCCAGTGGCGGTCTCGGGGAGGCATTCACCATGCCTTCGAGGGCGGCCTGGAAGGAACGCAGCGCCGCTGGTGAGGCCGTGTTCACGAAGTGCAGAACGGGCACCCAAGCCGGGCGGAGCGTAGCGCCTACCTGAGCGTGGTAGCCGGTTCCACTGAACAGCCAGTGGGTCGGGATGCCGGTCTCGACCGACCACAGAATGGCGGTGTGTAAGCGGGGGAGGTCGTGCCCTTTCTCGTACCGCCGGTATTGACTGTGTGATACCCGAAGCATCGCAGCGAGGAAGGCCTGGCTCAAGCCGAGCTGGGATCGCACCAGCCGCAGGTTCGCGCCTATGCGGTCATGAAGGCCTCGCTCGATGCTTTCGTAATCCGGTATCGAGTGCTCGTCCCGATCGTTACCTGAGGGGTCGCTCCACGGGCCTGGCTGATACGTGGTGGGTGCCATAGGTCGCTCGGTCGTCTTTGTGATTTTTATCGATGAAACGGCGATGTCGGACCAGCGCTCGCTCAATGTAGGGTATCCGTCAGGTGGCAACAAGAAGGTCGGGAAGCGATACCGTGTGGTGATCGTTCCGGGCGCTTGCCAGCCTTTTTCCTTCCCGCATGCCGCGCCTTCACTGGGGATCCGGTAGTGATAGCGTTGGTGTGAAAGCGTCATTGCCGCGCGTTTCCGCCACCCATTCGGGTTACGAACCTGTCAATTTTGCGCGATCGTTTGCGCCGTTTCGTGACTTACTCCCACGGCGGATGCCGGCTATCGTCCGGCGTCTGTGCGGATTGTGCCGTCGTGTGCGGCCGCCATGCCCATGTAATGCTCAGGGGGGTAGGTGTCGGGTCCCCGACGATTGCATAGACCCGTCACGATATGCATTATGGATGGGTCGCGAGGTTATGCATGC
>NZ_JBNAZM010000150.1:0-1274 GCF_051195215.1 Arhodomonas sp. AD133
TCGCCCGATTATCCGGTTATTGAGCCTCATGAGTCAGTTTGCTGCGGCGCCGCATATCGGCTCGTCACGGATTCAGGATTCTATTATGTGCGTGTTGATAATGGGGTGCTGGCACCCTTTCTCGCTTGGTTTCTGATTAATGTTTTAGTCGGCCTTGAAGTTGCCTGGTATTTGATAGGCACCTCCATTGCTATAGGCTTATTGACGGTAATCTATATCCCAAGAATTTACTGTGAAATAGAGTTTTTCCAAAGAATACTGGCCGAGCAGGAGCAGTGCCAGAGTAATCAAAGCTCTAACAAATAGTTGCAGTTCGTTCCGGCCCTAACGGGCCTCCACCGGACCGGTTTGCTACGCTGCGCTACGCAACCCGGCCGCTGAACATTGGCGTTATGCACAAAAAAAGAGAGCGAAGTGGAAAACATCACGCGGCATTCAATAGACAGAGCCTCTGAAGAAGCAGTCAATCTTTGGTCTCTGGCAAGTAGTCAATACCCATTAAAGAATCGACTGATTCAGGAATACGCGAATACAACAATAATTGAGGTTGTCAGCTCTTTTGCTTTAAATGCTCGTCGAGCAATGGAGATTATTCCGCCTAAAGTCAAATACCCGCTAAGCGCCGCTCGCTGGAAGTGGGAGCCGTCTCGTAAGGGTGAGAAGGTAGCGGACCTGTGGGACGCTTTAAACAGAATAATTCATGCTCGAAAATTGTATGTCGGCTTTGAGGGTTTGCCTGAGGATGTGTCCGTTATTGATGGCGGTGCCATAATAGTTCCTTACGTTCAGGCGGAAACAGACCGAAAGGAGCTGGCTTTTATTGATCCGTTTTCCTTGTCGCATGCATTTTTATACGGCGCGTTGCCTTCGCTTATGGAAGCAAAGAACAATCCGCTTCAAGGGGGCGTCCACTAAATGCATAACCAGGCCATCAAATGCGCTCCCTTCGGTCGCCGGACGCTCGTTCCTCGCGCCGTTTATGGCGGGCGTTGCACAAAGCCGCTGCGCGGCAGGAAGGAAGCTTTGATGTGATCGGCAATTGTTTGCCGATGGAGATATTACGAACGCTGCGGTGTGCGCCGCAACAGGAGGCATGCAATGGCAGGGAAGCCGACGATCTAGGAGGTGTTCGTGCACCATTTCGATGAAGTGCGCTGCAGCGGCAAACTGTCCGCACCACAACAACGCGCGGGGCATGCGATTGTCGCCTGCCGCACCGACGCGATGGGTGGCCACGAACAGCGCTGTCCTGACGGGCATTTTGTGCGCACGCA
>NZ_JBNAZM010000151.1:0-1268 GCF_051195215.1 Arhodomonas sp. AD133
CAGACCCTCAAGGCATGGCAACGGGATCGGCCCGAGTTATTTCGAAAATTGGTATACGATCACCCGAGTCTCGACAACTAGACAGACCTTCTCCCAAAAATCCTTGCCGCCTTTTCCCTCCTCCCGGTTATGCTGCTTGAGCCGCGCCGCGACATCGTCGCTTTCCCCGATGTAGACCAAAGGCCGCATGCTGTTGTCCGGATCAGGTCCCACCAGGAAATAGATGCCCGTGCGGGCACATTCCGGGCGCTCAAGGATCTCAGGTAACTTGCTGCGCGGGCCGGTCAGCACATGGCCGGTCCAATTCATGATCTCGGCAGTGAGCAAGCCGTTGGGGGCGCCGTCAACCAGAAACAGGCGAATGCTGCGGCCTTGGGTCATGCGGTGGCTCCTTCGCTAGCGGCCACCTCCGGAAACGCCTCCGAGCTTGGTGGCTGCCAGTCGCGGACATCGATTTTTCCAGTGACGGCGGCGGAGACCAGGGCTGATCGGCGCTCTTGAAAAATTGGCACAGCCTGTTCTGCTTCCGTCCTGAGTGCGTCGATCTCTCTTAGAACAGATTCAACTTCAGCAACAATCTGTTGCTGCTCAGAAAATGGCGGGAGAGGTAGCCAAATGTTTTCGAAATCACTAGCCTCTAAGCGCCATTGACTTGGCCTTACACCATTTGAAATAGCCCCATAAACCTTGGGCATATTATGGGACCTAAGAAGATGGTGAATGAATCTGGAACATTCTTTATGCAAGGGCTCATAAACCACGTAATCAGGACTTGTAACTCCCTTATGCCCCGAAATTCCAAGAGAACCCTGCCATGCCTTCATTTTATTTATAACAAGGTCATCAACGTTAACCAACTGATAAAGAGAAAGATCTTCCGGTGTTTTATTATAGTTATCCACCCGTGATGATTTTTCTATTACTCCATGTTCGCGATAAACAGATAACACATTGCGAGATTCAACACCTTGCCGCTTAACCAGTCGGAAAAGCCATTTTATCCTCTCCATTCTCCAATGCGCCGGTACCTCCCCCAGCCACTCCACGCCGGAGTCTTTCATCGGCACATCGGGGTCGAGGCCTTTGGTGACGGCATGGGAGATCACCGCCTGGCGCTTCTCCTTGAGCAGCTCGATCAGGCGCTGCTGCTCCTCGATCAGGGCGTCGATGCGGGCGGTTTCGTGGTCTAGGTGTCAGGTCTCGCCTGATTGTATTCCTGTCAACAGCTACCCCCTTTTCCAAGCCAGGCAGGCCTTGCGAGACTGCCT
>NZ_JBNAZM010000152.1:0-1223 GCF_051195215.1 Arhodomonas sp. AD133
CACCACGCTCCTCGCGCCTTGCCACAGCGGCGCACACGGCCACTGAGACCTGACAATATTTCCTGCAAGGTTAGTAACCCACCGGAGGTTTGGCTTGGAAAGAACGGCGCTATTGGTCATCGACGTGCAGAAGGGCCTGGACGAGCCGGGATTGGGATCGCGCAATAATCCCGACGCCGGAAGCGAATATCGCGCGGCTGCTGGCTCACTGGCGAAACCGGGGCCGTCCGGTCGTGCACGTACGCCATTGTTCCACGGAAGCAGATTCCCCGCTTCGCCCGGAGTTACCGGGTAACGCGGTGAAAGACGAAGCACGGCCGCTGCCGGACGAAGCGCAGTTCACCAAATCGGTGAATAGCGCGTTCATCGGTACAGGGCTCGATGAGTATCTTCGGGAACGACGTATCGCTGCCCTGGTGGTCGTCGGCCTGGTCACCGACCATTGCGTTTCCACCTCGGTGCGGATGGCGGCGAACCTGGGATTCAACGTGACGTTGGTTTCTGACGCGACGGCGACGTTCGGGCGGCAGGGCCCGGACGGGGCTTTTTACCCGGCGGAGCAGGTTCACCGGATCAACCTGGCGAGCCTGAATGGTGAGTTTTGCGAGCTTCGGACGACCGAAGAGCTGCTGACGGAAAAAACATAACACTTCAGAACGAGTAGCCGGTCGGCGCTGCGCCGACCCATATCGCATGTGCTTGTCGAGCCGTACTTGGGGCACTAGGCGTCTATTCCTGGCTCGTGAGCACGGTTAGTGGTGCAGATCGTGGCTGATGGTCTTGGGCAGGCGATTCGGTGTTGCCGGGACCGCGCCGAATACGTGGATCGGTCGCCCCAGGCGTCAGCATCGCCGGGGCGGCCCGTCAGCGCAGGCCAAGGGTTGCGCCGCCATCCACCTGGATATCCTGTAGCGTGATGTGGGCGGCCTGCTCGGAGAGCAGGAATGCCACGGCCTCGGCCACGTCCTCCGGCCGGGCCAGGCGGCCCAGCGGGATGCCGAGGCGGTGGCGCGTCAGGTCGCCCGCCACGGCCGCCGCCCCGCCCCGTTCGTCCGTCCACAGAGCCCGCTGCATGGGCGTGTCCGTGGAGCCGGGTGAGACCACGTTGCAGCGGATACCGTACCCGGCCAACTCCAGGCCCAGGCATCCCGAGTTCCACAGTTTGAGGCGATTCGCGGCATTTCTGAGCCTGTAACCGATTGATTTTCCTTTGGTGTATGGGC
>NZ_JBNAZM010000153.1:0-1195 GCF_051195215.1 Arhodomonas sp. AD133
GACCATCACTGGAGCGTTTACATTTCATACCAGCAATTCTACCAGAAAATGACATTACTTTCTAAAAGATTAGTAAAACATGTCAATGGTTACTTGGAACATGCAAGGCGGCACGGATTCCATTGAAAGCAAATGGAACAAGTACGTGAACCAACTCGTTCAACACATCGATTATATTTGTCTCCAAGAAGCTGGCGCTCTCCCGCAGACATCGACCCCCGCCCCCGGACCAGTACCCGGTTGGGCAACAGCAGCGCCACCAGCTGCCTTTGCGTGGCAATACCATATCTGGAACATCGGAACCCAAAGCAGGCCGAAGAATGTCCATATTTTATGGGGGCAGACGGATACAGCAGGCAATCGCGTCAATCTCGCGATTTGCTCATTAATTGCTCCGGGAGCACTCCTTTACGCACCGCCCGGCTTAGCGGGTGGCCGGCCAGCCATGGGGATGCAATTTGCCCCGTTAGTCAACATATACACCTTGCATGCGTTCTCCGGGGGCGGCGGTGATGCTGGCGGCCTGATCACCAACATTGGCGCCGGCCCGGCGCCTTGGTTTGCGCTTGGAGACTATAACCGCGCACCGACTTGGGCGCCTCCGCTCGGCGTCTTGTGCGGTCCTGATGCGCCCACTCACCAGGGTGGGGGCGAGTTGGACTACATGATCAAGTCAGGCGGTGGCATTCAAACCGGGGAGGTACAACAGGGCGGTTCCTGGTCGGACCACTTTTACGTCGCTTACGCGTAGAGGCCGTCGAGTCCTCGCGCCAGGCCGTTGCGGTCAGGGCTCCGCGGTGCGTGTGAAGCAGTAGCTTCGGACTGGCGCAAAGAGTCAGTCCGCGATCACACGACCTCGTGAAGCGCTATTCCTTCGCGCAGGGAATGCGAAAAGGTGCGAACAACCTTTAATGGTGGGTGGTGACACTACCGTCGAATGCCGCTATTCCCACGATCCAAGCAATCATCGCGACCGTGACCTTCAATTACCGTGTCAATCTCGGTCGACCTTGAACACGCCTTGCCGCAGCTCACGATCGGTCAACTCATGCCCGCACCACACATGGACCTCCCGCGCCCCGGCACTACGGGCCAACTCCTGGAGCGCACGCTTCTCCAGTCCGTTCTGAACAACCTGCTATGCCACGCCCTGCAGTGCGGGTTCGCGAGCCCGGTCGCAGATGGCGGGATCAAC
>NZ_JBNAZM010000154.1:0-1122 GCF_051195215.1 Arhodomonas sp. AD133
CTCACGCTGGCTGGGCCCTAGATGTTGTGGTGTAGGGTGAAGCCGGCAGATGGCTGAGCTTGCCGCCAATGAGATAGGTGATGGTGATGAGGTTGCGCGTGGTTCGGTAGCCGCGCGCCCGGGCCTTGGCGGCTTGGATGAGCCCGTTGGTGGCCTCGACGGCGCCGTTGTGCAGGCGCGATTCGAAGGCGTTGAGGATGCCTTCCCAGTGGGCCTTGATCGTCAGCGCCAGGCGCTTGAACGGCTTGAGCCGGCAGCGCCGCGCCCAGCTATACCAGCGCTTGAGCTCGGCCTCGGCGATCTCGCGTGGCGGTGCCTGGGCGTAGAGTTCGCGCAGCGCGTCCTTGAGCCGCCAGGCGCGTGCGGTCTTCAGCTGGGTGCGCGAGAGCGCGTGGAAGTCCTGGAGCTGGCGATAAGTCCAGCGCCCGGCGTCCTTCAGCCACACCCAGCGAGTGTGTTTGAGGATTGGCTGCTCGCGAACCTCGCCGCGGCGGACTTCGTCGACGGCGACGTTGGCGAGTTGGATGACGTGGAAGCGATCAAAGGTGATCGCCGCCACCGGCAGGTGCTTGCCCACCCCGGCGATGTAGGCCTTCGACATGTCTATACAGGCCGCGGTGACGGCCTCGGGCTCCCCGCCGTGGGCCCGCAGGTCCTCGGCGAAGCGCGCCACGGTGTGTTGATCACGCCCCGGGCAGGCATAGAGCACGCGCCGGGCCTCGAGGTCATGGAAGACGCTGATGTAGTGGTGACCGCGCCGGGCGGCGGTTTCGTCGATCCCCACCGCGGCGACCTCGCTGAAGTTCTCCTGCGCGCGGGCGGCGTCGATGTAGTGATGCAGGATGCGCCACAGTGCGTCATCGCCCACGCCGAGGTGGCAAGCCACCGCCTGCACCGGCATCTGCGCACACAGCGTCACCACCATCGCCTCAAAGAGCTCGGTGAAGCCGCTACCCGGCCGCGCCCAGGGCACCGCCACCTGCGTGGTCTTGGTGCAGCCGCCACAGCGCACTCGTGGCACCGAGGCATGGATATAGGCGCGGTGCTCGAAGAAGTGCAGGTGCTGCCAGCTACGCCGGCGGCTGTCGTGGACCGGCTGATCCGCCGCCCCGCAGGCCGGGC
>NZ_JBNAZM010000155.1:0-1121 GCF_051195215.1 Arhodomonas sp. AD133
TGGCGCTGCATACCTGGGGGCGGACCCTGAACCAGCATCCGCACATTCACTGCCTGGTCACCGCCGGCGGCCTGACCCCGCAGGGGGAATGGCGCGACGTGGCGGGCGATTACCTGGCTTAGACTCAGTTTTCAAGCGCAACACCTGTTGGCAGGGAGGATAGGATGTTGCGATGGCGAAAGGATATCGACATTTGAGCTCGGAAGAGCGTGCGGTGATCCTCTGCGAACGCGAGCGCGGTAGTAGCGTGCGCGCGATCGCACGTTTGCTGGGCCGTCACGCCTCGACCATTACTCGGGAGCTGCAGCGCCCGGCGGGTGACAGCGGTGGCTATTGCCCCACGGCGGCGGCGAGAGACTATCGCGCGTGCCGGCGCCGCTGTGGGCGACGGCGCAAGCTCGTCGCGGGTGGGGCGCTGCATCGCTGGGTCTGGGATCGGCTGATCCACTGGTGTTGGTCGCCGGAGCAAATCGCCGGCAGACTGGCGAGCATGTATCCCGATGATCCGAGTCGGCGCATCAGCCACGAGAGCATTTACGCGGCGATCTACGCCCATCCGCGAGGATCGCTGAAGAAAACGATGATCGCGGCGTTGCGCCAGCAAAAGCCCAAGCGCGGGCGGCGACGCACAACGGCGGCGGGTGGTTCGTACGTGCCGGAGGCGCTGCGCATTGCCCACCGCCCGGAAGCGATCGAGACACGGTGCATGCCCGGGCACTGGGAGGGGGATTTCATCAAGGGCGCGATGAACCGCTCCGCGGTGGGCACCCTGGTCGAGCGCAAGACCCGCTATGTCGTGCTCAGTCGCATGAACGGTTGCGGTGCCGAGGCGGCGCTGGAGGGGTTTTCGCGGCAGATGGGGCGGCTGCCGGCGCTGCTGCGCCAGAGTCTTACCTACGACCGCGGCAGCGAGATGGCCTGCTACGCCGAGCTCGCGCGACGGCTGAAGCTCGAGATCTGGTTCGCCGATCCTCATGCGCCCTGGCAGCGCGGCAGCAACGAGAACACCAACGGTTTGCTGCGCCAGTTCCTGCCCAAGGGCATGGACCCTGAGTGTCAACGTCACACCCGACAGTAGCCGAAGAGGAACGTGTGTAACATCTGGGCACTGACTTAGGAGC
>NZ_JBNAZM010000156.1:0-1113 GCF_051195215.1 Arhodomonas sp. AD133
GCGTATGCCGATGCCGACCTACAATGATTCATTAGGAAAAAACGTCGGCACTGTCGGAAAAAGGTTGACACATTCCGTCTACGACCCGGACACGGGGCTCGTGCGCTTCGGGGCGCGGGACTATGATTCGGAGGTGGGGCGGTGGAGCACCAAGGATCCGATTCTGTTTGAGGGCAGGGATGGGAATCTCTATGGCTACGTAGTTTCGGACCCTGTCAATTATATGGATCCGAACGGGTTGGCACGAAAGGGAAAGAAAAAGGGGACGCCTAAAAATCCGAACAAGCGTCCACCGCCCGAACACAGGAAACCGGGAGGGCAACGTGAGCGGAATGTCAAACATCCAAATAGTGAGGAACACTCGCGTAGACCTAAAGGTGGGTTTCGTATGCGGGGGCCGTTGATTCTATGTCCTCTTTGTGCGCCTTTCTTTAACAATGATAGTTTTTCAAATCCGGATCTATCATGTGAGGCTTGATCATGGGAGGAGAAGTCGGCAATGATGCCGGGGACTACGAACGGGTTTATAGGCTGTTAAGAGAAGGGGCTTATGAAGATGCCATAGATGAGATTATGAAACGAAGTACCGGGCGCGTGAGGTCGCCATATTCTATGGACCTTAATCATGCTTGGTATGTTTTAGGAAATCTCTATTATGAGAGCGGCGATTATGCTTCAGCGCTCGAATCTTTTAAGAAGGCATACCGTCATCGCCCTAGTGATGCAGAAGCGATGTGGGCGATTGCAAACTGCTACAGCGAGATAGGGAAGCCGCGCTGGTCAGTCTATTATTTAAAGAAGGCCATTTCCGTCACTGGAGGAGGGAATGAATTGCACTATAATCTCGGCAATGCGCTCTTTGATATGGGAGATTATAGTGCCGCGATCCGTGAATATAAAAAGGTAGACTCTCGTTCTGGCGTTATCTATGATATGGCGCAAAATAATATAGGGCTTGCCCGACGCATGTGTCACAAGGATAAAAAAAATCCTTCTTAGGATGATGGAAAGTAAGTCAAACCAATTTCTGTCTACATCCTGGATGCGTGACGCGATCCCGGGATCCGCGCACAAGTTGATGATTGGCGGTTACAATTTTCGGCGTTACCCATC
>NZ_JBNAZM010000157.1:0-1109 GCF_051195215.1 Arhodomonas sp. AD133
AGGCGCTCGGCGGCCGCCCAGGCGGCCTCATCGATGGTGTAGGCGAAGCGCTCGGAGCCCAGATCGGCTTTGACGATGCTCGACATGCGCCGCTCCAGCACAGCCTTGTGGAAGCGCTTGTAGGCGCTGCGGTCCGAGGAGCGCCGGCCGCGACCCGGCTGGCCGGCATCCTGCTCATCCAGGCGTCGGGCGAGGCGCTCACCCAGGGTGTCGAGGCGCTCGATACTCTCGCGCCGCGCTGCGGTCTGCTCCGCGGCCCGCTCGGCGTTGTGGGCGACCACCAGCCGCCGGCCCTGCCAGGCGGCCTCGGTGACCGCCTCCGTGCCGGTGCGCTCGGCCTCGGCGGCGAGCGGCGGATGAAGGTCGGCCATGAGATCCGTGAACTCGCTATAGCGCCGCCCCGGTACCGCCAGGATGTGGTCGACGCGCAGGCCCTGTTCCTGGCCCAGCGCCTCCAGCGTATCGACGTTGTCGAGGCTGAGCAGGCCCCAGTCGGCGACGAGCACCACCCGCTCCAGGCGGAAGCGCTCCAGCAGCCACTCGATCATCGGCGCCAGCGTCTTTGTCTCAGCGACGTTGCCCTCGAAAACCTCATGGGCAATGGGCAGCCCCTCGGCAGTCTGCACCACGCCGAGGGCGAACTGGCGGTCGATGCCGCCGGTGTCCTTGCTCAGCCCGTAGTCGCGCAGCTCGCCGTCGACGCGGTGCGTGCCGTGCACACGGATGGTGGTGACATCGTAGAAGATGACGCTGAGCTCGGTGTCGATCAGCGGCCGCAGTTGCTGGGCGACCGCGTGCTCGACCGCCTCATGGCGGTCCATGAGCGTATCCATGGCACGCAGCAGCTGTTCATGATGGATGGCATCGGCGTCGAGCTCAGGCACGCTGGTGTCCTCGCGCAGCCACTCCAACATCCCCAACTTGCTGCTCGGTGCGGTGAGCCGGTTGAACACCATCGCGCGGATCAGTGCCTCGGCGTCGAACCGCCGGCGCGAGGAGCGAAGCGCCCGGCGCAGCGCCTGGGACAGTCCCAGCTGTCGGGTCCCCGACGATTGCATAGACCCGTCACGATATGCATTATGGATGGGTCGCGAGGTTATGCATGCGTT
>NZ_JBNAZM010000158.1:0-1102 GCF_051195215.1 Arhodomonas sp. AD133
GCTCCCGCTCCGACAGCGAGGAGTGTCGGATTTCCTCGCGGATACGCGGCGTCGTGCGAGCTCGGGCGTGGACCGTCGTGCCGCTCATGCGCACCTTCCTTCCGTGCTCGGTTCCATGGCCGTGAGGCAGTCTCGCAAAGCCTGCCTGGCTTGAAAAAGGGGATAGCTGTTGACAGGAATACAATCAGGCGAGACCTGACAGTTTTATTTCCATTTCGCTTTTTCTACAAAATCATGCCAAACATCCACACGCTCACAACGGACACATGCATAGTATAACTGATCTCTAAGACGGCCAGGGATTCTACGCTCCGCCAAGGAACCTGAGAACGTCTCAAGAACCAGAACTATGCGGCGATCATCTTTATGCTTCAACGCATTGGCCAACAAGAAAAAAATTATGCAACGATCATGATACATCCGGCCTTTTTTCTCGGATGCTTTCTCAAAAAAATCCTCCCACATATTCGCTGAGCTTTGACGAATGCTAAGCACCGTAGCCAACAAGGCAAGTTTCATAAAACATGCGGCTCCGCGAATGGTCATACACACCACCCATTGCGATAACACTCACTCCAATCATCGGACCCACCCCCCGAGCCAGGTGAAGAATCGTCTCCGCTTACACATGGGTTTTCATTCGGCAACCGTGGCCGAAAGGTTGGAGGCAATGTCAACATATCTCCATACTTGCTAAACGTATCAAGCAAATCAGCCAAGCGCCCCATCCAAGTTTCATTGGGAATTTGTTCGGGAAACCGAGTGGGATTCGGGTTTGGTCGCACTTCACTACGCCATTGCATTTGTTCTAGGCGGCGCATCCTGGCCGTCCGCTCTGAATACTGTGCTGCTGTCTCGCCCAAACGTGGATTCATCCATCTAGGAACGACAGGAGAAGGGCGAGCAAATAGCGCAAAACCGCTCAGCCCACTTGGATCGACGACATTTGCGGGATTCCCTGCCACATATGCATATATATTGGCACTACCTGCAGCGAACAAGATTGGATCCTTCGCCGTCCACCGCCCCACTTCCGGATCATAGTCCCGCGCCCCGAAGCGCACGAGCCCGGTGTCCGGATCATAGAGGCCGCCGGCGAAGC
>NZ_JBNAZM010000159.1:0-1083 GCF_051195215.1 Arhodomonas sp. AD133
TGATGTCACCATCTGCGACTGGGCTCGCGAACCCGCACTGCAGGGCGTGGCATAGCAGGTTGTTCAGAACGGACTAATTCTTATGCGATGCTAAGATGGTTGCGATACCCATTTGATGACATATTGCTTCAGCGTATATGTGCCATCTCATAGGAGAGTGAAGTGGATGTAGTTGGCATATACGTGGGATTGGCGGTAGCGGCGGTTGCGCAAATATTCTTTTGGTGGCGGCACCGGGAAGAGGGGGTTGTGCGCAATATTTTGATTATGCTTGGGGCAAGAAAGCCCGCTAGACAAACACTCGGCGAAAATATTGCGCGTTTTGCAGTATTCGTCTTTGCCTTGTTTGTTATGCTGCTGTTTCAGCCAGAGTTTTGGTCGTGGTTTTAGAGCTATCGATGTGAGCCGCTGGTCATTGCGAAGCGCCCGGGGAGATTTTCTGGTCCCTTCGCGATCTGTGTGGGTAGGGGTTGAGTGCCTGCGGGTGGCGGGCCGGCTGGGGTGACCGATATGTTGTGGTGCCTGAGACGCCATCGGAGCACCGCCGAGATGAACCCCACCGAGCACAGCCTGTTTACCGCCGGCCTGGGACTGAGACCGCCGTGGGAGGTGGTCTCGGTGGACTTTGACCCCGAGGCCAGACGCATCGATCTGGAGGTGGGCTTGGCGTGCGGTGCGCGTTTTGCCTGTCCGGCGTGCGGGGTGGTGGATCAGCCGGTGCACGACACGCGCCGGCGCAGCTGGCAGCACCTGCACTTCTTCGAGCACCGCGCCTACATCCATGCCTCGGTGCCGCGAGTGCGGTGCAGCGGCTGCGGCAAGACAACGCAGGTGACGGTGCCGTGGGCACGCCCTGGCAGCGGCTTCACCGAGCTCTTTGAGGCGATCGTGGTCACCCTGTGCGCGCAGATGCCGGTGCAGGCGGTGGCGCGCCACTTGGGCGTCGGTGACGATGCGCTCTGGCGCGTGCTGCATCACTACGTCGCAGCGGCGCGTGCGGGCGAGGACTGTCAGCCCCGCCCGATATTGTCCGGATAGTAACGGACTAATTTGTCCGCCCACCCAAGCTGGGTACCTTCTGAG
>NZ_JBNAZM010000160.1:0-1051 GCF_051195215.1 Arhodomonas sp. AD133
TGTTGCGACCTGAGTGATCATATACCGACCAGGAGTTATGCTCTGTTCCAAGCCCGCTTCGCCTTGCAGGAGCTGGGTGAAACCTTGCGGGCCGAGCAGCGAGGAGGTTGAACGTGAGCGGCACCACGATCCACAAGCAGGCACGGACGACGCCGCAGCTGCGCGAGGAGATCCGGCACTCGTCGCTGTCCGAGCGGGCGCTGGCGGCGAAATACAACGTCACGCGCTCGACGGTGCGCAAGTGGAAGTATCGGGAGGCTAGCGCGGACCGCAGTCACCGGCCGCATCGGCTGCACACAGCGCTGTCGCCGGCGCAGGAGGCCATTGTGGTGGAACTGCGGCGCTCGCTGCTGCTGTCCACCGACGACCTGCTGGTGGTGGTCCGGGAGTTCATTCAGCCGGGGCTGAATCGCTCCACGCTGCAACGGTTGCTGGTCCGCCACGGCGTGTCGAATCTCAAGGATCTGGTGCCCCAGCCGGAGGGGAAGGCAAAGCCGAAGACCTTCAAACATTATCAGCCCGGCTACCTCCACATGGACATCAAGTACTTGCCGGCGATGGCCGACGAGGATCAGCGCACCTACCTGTTTGTCGCCATCGACCGCGCCAGCCGCTGGGTCTACCTCGAGCGCCACCGGGAGAAGTCCCAGAAGGCCGCCACACGCTTTTTGAACCACCTCCGCGAGAAGGCTCCGTTCCACCTCCGCATCCTGCTCACCGACAACGACCTGGCCTTCACGGACCGCTTCACTCAGAACGACCGCCAGCCCTCGGGGCACCATGCCTTCGACCGGCTGTGCGCTGACTACGGCATCGAACACCGGCTGACGCCGCCGCGCCAGCCGCAGACCAACGGCCTCGTGGAGCGCTTCAATGGCCGCATTGCCGAGATTCTGCGGACCACGCACTTCGACGCCGGCGCCGACCTGGACTCGATGCTCTGGCACTATAATCGACTGTACAACCACCACATCCCTCAGCGGGCACTCGGTCACCTCACCCCGGTCCAGAACCTCAAGGACTGGTACGCACAACACCCAGAGTTGTTCCG
>NZ_JBNAZM010000161.1:0-1049 GCF_051195215.1 Arhodomonas sp. AD133
ACCACTTCATCTGGAGCCTGCATCACCTGCTGCTCGATGGCTGGAGCACCTCGCAGCTGATGGGCGAGGTGCTGCGGCACTACGCCGGCGAGGCGCTGGCGGTGCCGGCGGGTAGCTACCGCGACTACATCGCCTGGTTGCAGGGGCGTGACTCGGGGGAGGCGTTCTGGCGCGAGCAGCTCGCGCGCCTGGCGGCGCCGACGCGGCTGGCGGACGCGCTGCCGGCGCCGCGGGAGCCGGCCCCGGGCCATGGCGAGGTGGCGGTGACGCTGGACGAGGCGAGCGTTGAGCGGCTGACGGCGTTCGCCCAGCGCACGCGGGTGACGGTGAACACCCTGGTGCAGGGGGCGTGGGCGTTGGTGCTGTCGCGCTACACCGGCGAGCGCACGGTGAGCTTCGGGGCGACCGTGGCGGGGCGGCCAGGGGAGTTGCCAGGTGCCGAGCGGATGCTGGGGCTATTCATCAACACGCTGCCGGTGATCGTGACCGTGGACCCGGCAGCCACGCCGGCGGCGTTGCTCACCGGGGTGCAGGCGACGAACCTGGCGCTGCGCGAGTACGAGCATACGCCGCTCTACGAGATCCAGCGCTGGGCGGGTTATGGCGGCCAGGGGCTGTTCGACAGCCTCCTGGTCTTCGAGAACTACCCCGTGGACGAGGCGGTTAGAGAGGCCGATACGGGCACGCTCACCTTCGGCGAGATCGACAGCCACGAGCAGACCAACTACCCGATGACTCTGCTGGTCCGTCAGGGCCGGACGCTGTCGTTGGTCTACCGGTATGCGCGCCACGCGCTCGACGAGGCCGCCGTGACCAGGGTGGCTGGCCATATGCAGCGCCTACTCCAGCGACTGTCCGATTCTTCGGCGGTGCTTGGCGATGTGGCATTGCTGGACAGCGACGAACGCCAGCGGCTCGATGCCTGGGGCGTGAATGCGCGGCGTTATCCGAATCCCGAATCGGTGCACCGGCTGATCGAGCGCCAGGCGGCGGCGACGCCGCAGGCGCCGGCGCTGGTCTTCGGGGCGCAGGTGCTCACCTATGCCGAG
>NZ_JBNAZM010000162.1:0-1040 GCF_051195215.1 Arhodomonas sp. AD133
GATATAGTCCACGGCCAGGCCCTGCTCGCGTCCCAGCGCTTCCAGGGTGTCGACGTTGTCGAGGCTCAAAAGCCCCCGGTCGGCGACGACCACCACGCGCTCGAGCCGGAAGCGCTCCAGCAGCTGGGTGATCATCGGCGCCAGCGTCTTCGTCTCCGCGACGTTGCCCTCGAAGACCTCGTGTGCGATGGGCAGCCCCTCGGCGGTCTGGATGACCCCGAGGGCGAACTGGCGATGGATCCCGTGGGTGTCTTTACTCAGCCCGCGCTGGCGCAGATCGCCAGCGACGTGGTGCTCGCCGTGGATCGGCACCGTGGTGATGTCGTAGAACACCACCGAAAGTTCCTGATCCAGCAACGGCCGCAGCAGCGAGGCGGTCATCCGCTCGACCGCCTCGCGCTGGCCGATCAGCGCGTCCATGGCGCGCAGCAACTGCTCATGATGGAGCCCACCGACGGCCACCCCCGGCAGGTGGACGCGCTCGAGCCAGCGCAGCACGCCGAGCTTGCTCTGCGGGTCACACAGCCGGTTGAACACCAGCACCCGGATCACCGCCTCCAGATCAAACTCGCGGTAGGAGGAACGGAAGAGGCGCCGGAGCTGCTCTTCAAAGCCAAGCTCGCGCCAAATCTCGGTGAGCAGCCACGTCGGCCCCAGCGAGCGCGCCGGCTCGAACCCCACGGCCTCGGCATCGATCTCGGGCATCCCGGTGTGGCGGCGCAAACCGCGAATCAGGCTGCGGACCTTGTCCTCGGTGAGCTGATCGGCACGGCCGAGCTGGGCGATCTGGCGCTGGCGGGTGCGCCCCTGCTCATCCCGGTAGCCCTCCACCAGTCGCAGGTAGGTCCGTCCCTGGGAGCGAGAGGCGCGTATGAACATGGCATCGCATAATAACGCCTAACGCTCCACCTATCAATGTACTCACAAAGTATAGTTGGCACAACACGGCCTCCAGCGGTCGGCGCACCCAAGTCACTGATCCGACAGAACCCTAAGGCCACAAATACCCCCTCTCACGGCCTGTGCCTGTGGAACCCGGG